>SKXI01000164.1 GCA_007128515.1 Halococcaceae archaeon
CTGATCGAACTCACGCCCTCGTTGACGAGGAACTCGACCATCTTCGGCTTCGAGCCGGCCTGCCCGCAGATGCTCGTCTTCACGCCGGCCTCGCGACAGCGCTCGATCGTCCGGCCGATCAACGAGAGTACTGCGGGATGGAGTTCGTCGAAGCGGTCGGCGACCATCTCGTTGTTCCGGTCGACTGCGAGGGTGTACTGGGTGAGGTCGTTCGTCCCGAAGGAGGCGAAGTCGATGCCCGCCTCGGCCATCTCTTCGACACCCAGCGCGCTCGCGGGCGTCTCGATCATCACGCCCCAGGTACGGCGGTTCGGGTCGACGCCGGCCTCCCTCAGGAGCTCTCTGGCCCGGATCACGTCCTCGGCGTCGTTCACGAGCGGGAACATTATCTCGACGTTGTCGTAGCCCATCTCGTAGAGCCGGCGGAACGCCGAGAGCTCGTGGCCGAACACCTCGGGGCGGTCGAGCGACCGCCGGATCCCTCTGTAGCCGAGCATCGGGTTGTGCTCGTGGGGTTCGTCGTCGCCGCCGTCCATCGACCGGAACTCGTCGGTCGGCGCGTCGAGCGTGCGCACACGAACCGGCCGGGGGTAGAACTCGTCGGCCACGGTCCTGATCCCCTGGACGATCTCGTCGACGTACGCCCGCTCGCCCTCGTCGGCGATGAACTTCGAGGGGGTCTTTCCGAGCGAGAGGATCATGTGTTCGATCCGGAGGAGGCCGACGCCGTCGGCGCCGGTCGCGGCCGCCCGGGGTGCCGCCTCGGGGATCGAGACGTTCACCTTCACTTCGGTCGCGGTCATCGGCTTGACGGGGGTCTCCGGTCTCGCCGCCTCGACGGGGTCGGGCGACTCCTCGACCGGCGGCTCCTCGTCGGGATCCGCGGCCTCGACGCTCCCGCGCTCGCCGTCGATCCTGACGTACTGGCCGTCCTCGAGGCGTTTCGTCGCGCTCCCTGTCCCGACCACCGCGGGGACCCCCAGTTCGCGCGAGACGATCGAGGCGTGACTCGTCATCCCGCCCTCGACGGTGACGATCCCCGCCGCCCGGCGCATCGCGGGCACCATGTCGGGCGTCGTCATCTCGGTCACCAGGATGTCGCCCTCCTCGACCTTGTCGAGCTGGTCGAGCTTCGTGACGATCCTGACGGTTCCCGAGACGACCCCCGGACTCGCCCCGAGGCCGTGGACGAGTTCGTCCTCCTCGCCCTCGTACTCGTCGTAGGCGATCGACTGGCTCCCGTCGCCGTCGGTGAGCCCCTTCATACCGGAGCCGGTCTCGGCGTCCGGCGCCTCCTCGATCCCTCCATTGTCGATCGTCGTGATCGGCCGGGACTGGAGCATGTAGATCTCGCCGTCGACCATCGCCCACTCGACGTCCTGTGGCGTTCCGTAGTGGTCCTCGACGCGCTCGCCTATCTCGACGAGTTCGAAGAGTTCCTCGTCGGCGAGGACCCGCTCCTCGCGTCTGTCCTCCGGTACCTCGCGCTCGACGGTCTCACCCGTCTCCTCGTCTCGCACACACATCCTCCGCTTCGTCGAGACGGTCACGTCCTCGACGGTCCCGCTCTCGCGGTCGATCACGTAGTTGTCGGGCGAGACGGTGCCGGAGACGACCGCCTCGCCGAGGCCCCACGCCGACTCGATGATCGACACCGGATCGCCGCTCGAGGGGTGGCTCGTGAAGAGCACGCCGCTCTTCTCGGCGTCGACCATCCGCTGGACGACGACCGCGATGTTCACTACCTCGGTGTCGAAGCCCTGCTGTTTCCGGTAGTAGATCGCCCGCTGGGTGAACAGCGACGCCCAGCACTCCTTGACCCGCTGGAGGAGGTCCTCGCGGGTGACGTTGAGGAACGTCTCCTGCTGGCCGGCGAAGCTCGCGTCGGGCAGGTCCTCGGCGGTCGCCGACGAGCGCACCGCGACGAACGGCCCGTCGCCGAACTCGTCGTAGGCGGCGAGGATCTCCTCGCGGAGTTCCTCCGGTACCTCCGTCTCGAGGATCAGCGACTGTGCCCGGTCGGCCGCCGCCGAGAGCGCCGGCGAGTCCTCGACGTCGACGGCCACGACCTCGTCTAGCTCCTCGTCGATACCCGCCGCCTCGACGAAGGTCCGATAGGTCCCTGCGGTGACGACGAACGCGGGCGGCACCGGCAGCCCCGCGCCGGCGAGTTCGCCGAGGGACGCGCCCTTTCCGCCCACCGTCTCGAGGTCTCCGGCTCCGATCTCCGCCAGCCACAGTAGCGCCATTGTCGTACCTGTTGACTCAGCGAGACCGATCAAAAGGGTTGCGACAGCACGCGCTCGAGGTGGGATCGACCACTCGACGCCGAGTGAATCGACCGCCCCTACCCGGCGGTTACGGTCTACGTGGTCGAGGGTGTCGTACAGTTCGTCTCGCGCCGCGAGCTTGGTTCGGCCCGGATCTTCACCCTGATCGTAGTTCGTGATGGCGACGATTAGTCGGAGACACAGTCCAAAGAAGGCCTGGACTTCTCGACGGCGGTCGATCGAACCCACAGTTCACCCAGACGGCCCTCTTTTGGAGTTCTCGAGTGACAGGGCGAGGCCCGTAGATCGCCCTGTCGTAGCAGTGAAGAAAGCCTTGAACAGTTCTGGTGGATGATGGTCTCGTGTTCGCCCCGACGAGCGGGTGCGAACACGTCATACTCGCCGAGAAAGTCAAAATCGAGATACTCGAAGAGCGGAAGTGTCTCGACCGCCACGAGATTACAGAACTCGTTTATTCTGGGCACGTCTTGCAGGGTTCGAGTGCTGCTCGACACGGCTTCTCAACCCTGCCCTTTCGTGTGCGACGATGGCTATGACACCCTCTCAGAAATACGATGGGTGGCACCCGCCCGGTTCGAACGACACGCCCGATCGAGTCAGTCCGTTCTCCCCGATCAGCGGGCAGTTCTATACCAGTGAGCCCC
>SKXI01000025.1 GCA_007128515.1 Halococcaceae archaeon
GGATCGTCGTCGTCGGCTGCTTCCTCGGCTCGTTCGTCGTCTTCGGCCTCTCGTACTCCTTCGGCGTGCTCGCCGACGCCATCCTCGCGGAGTTCGGCCGCTCGCGTGGGCTCACGAGCGTCGCGTTCGGCGTCCAGACCGTAACCCTCTACGTCGGTGGCGTGGGCGTCGGCGTGCTGGTCGACCGCTACGGTACTCGTCGGATGCTCGTCGTCGGCGGGATCGTCCTCTGTGCCGGACTGGTCGCGACGAGTCTCGCGGGATCGCTGTGGCTCTTCGTCCTCGCCTACGGCGTACTCACGGGGGTGGGCCTGAGCGTCGTCTTCGTCGTCTCCTACGCGACGGTGCCGCGGTGGTTCGACCGGCGTGTGGGCCTCGCCGGGGGGCTCGCCTCGGCCGGATTGGGGGTGGGGATGCTCGTCGTCGCACCCGCGACCGACGCGCTGATCGCCCGACTCGGCTGGCGCCCGACGATGCTGGTGCTCGCGGCCGGGACCGCGCTCGCGATCGCGGGAGCCGTCGCGCTCGTCCGCGACCGACCCGATCCCGCGACGGTCCCCGAAAACGAGTTCGACGGCGGGTTCGACGAGGAGGAGACGCTCACGGTGCGAGAAGGGCTCTCGGACGTGCTCCGGATCGCCCGGAGCCCGTCGTTTCTCACCCTCTTCCTCGGCTGGGTGCTCGTCTACTCGACGCTCTACGTCGTCCTCTCGCACCTCGTGCTCCACGTCGTCGACCTGGGGATCTCGAGAGGGGTCGGCGCGGCCGCCCTCGGCGCGCTCGGCGGGGCGAGCGCTGCGGGGCGGATCGTGATCGGCCACGCCGCGGACCGGGTCGGACGGGTCCGGACGTTCGCGACCTGTTCGGCGGTGATGGGCGTGGCGACGCTCTCGCTCGTCGGTTCACGGAGCGCGACGGCGATCCTCGCGTTCGCGCTCGTCTACGGGCTGGCCTACGGCGGCAACGGTGCGCTTCTCGGGCCGCTGACGGCGGACCTCTTCGGTCGCGGGAACCTGAACGCGACGTTCGGGCTGATGTCGGGAGCGTTCGCCGTGAGCGGCCTGCTCGCGCCGTACCTCGCCGGCGTCGCCCACGACCTACTCGGGACGTACGATCCGGCGTTCGTCGTCTCGGGGCTCGCGGCGCTCGCCGGTGCGGGGGCGGTCCTCGGCGCCGCTCGCCTGCAGGAGCCGCCGGAGCCTACTTCCGCGACGGTTTCGTGAATCAGGTGTGCGTCTGCTCCAGGTACTGATTCCGGCGGGTAAGAGCAGTGCGATCGAGGGGATGCTCGACGACGAGGGGATCGACTACGTCCTCAGCGACGAGACGAGCACCCGGGAGGTCGACGCCGTCGCCTACGTCCCGCTGCCGACGAACGCGGTCGAGCCGATCCTCGACCGGCTGGCCGACCTCGGCGTCGAGCGCGACTCCTACACGGTCGTTCTGAGTGCGGAGACGGTCGTCTCCGACCGGTTCGAGGAGCTCGAAGAGCGATACTCGAGCGACGACGTCGACGAGGAGCGGATCGCGAGACAGGAGCTGTTGACAGAGGCACGCGAACTGACCCCGTCGTTCGACGTCTACGCCACGATGACCGTCATCAGCGCGGTCGTCGCGACCGCCGGCCTGCTGCTCGATTCGCCCGCGGTCGTCGTCGGCTCGATGGTGATCGCGCCGCTGATCGGCCCGGCGCTCGCCGCGAGCGTCGGCACCGTCGTGAACGACCACGAACTCTTCCTGAAGGGGCTCAAGTACCAGGCGATCGGCGTCTTCCTCGCGATCGGCTCCGCGGCGGTCTTCGCCTGGCTCGTCCGGACGCTGCACATCGTCCCGCCGGGGCTCGACCCGGCGGGAATCACGGAGATCAGCGAACGGTTCACCCCCGGAGTGCTCCTGCTCGCGGTCGCACTCGGCGCGGGCGTCGCGGGCGTGATCAGCATCGCGACGGGTATCTCGGTCGCGCTCGTCGGGGTGATGATCGCCGCCGCGCTGATCCCGCCCGCGGCAGCCGCCGGCATCGCCATCGCGTGGGGGCTCCCGATCGCCGCGGTGGGCGCGACCGTCCTCACGCTCGTGAACGTCATCTCCGTGAACCTCGCCGGTCTGCTCACGCTCTGGTACACGGGCTACCGCCCGGATCAGTTCGTCGAGGTCGACATCGCCCGTGGGAAGTTCAGGAGACACGTCGCCGCGTTCGCCATCGCCGCGCTCGTCTGTACTGCCTTCCTGGGTGGGGTGACCTACACCTCCTACCAGCTCTCGGTGTTCGAGTCCGACGCCCAGGCGGAGATCGACGACGTGCTCGACGAGGAGTACGACGCCTACGTGCTCACGGACGTCGAGTTCGTCCTCGACGACGAGGCGGAGTTCCAGCAGGCCGACCGGGTGGCGATGACCCGCCAGGTCGATACGATCGTCGTTACCGTCGGGGTCCCGCCCGGCGAGGCCGATCCGGAGCTCGCCGAGACGTTACACACCCGGATCAACCAGCACTCCGAGGAGGAGGTCTCCGTGCAGATACGGTTCGTCGAGGTCGCCGAACACTAGCCTGAGCCTGGTGGCAGCGTGCTTTTCGAGCCTCTCCCGGTAGGCGCTCGCGTGCGACTGGTCAAACTCCTCGTCGACGAGAACGACCGCGCGGACGTCGAGTCGGTGCTCGGGGAGTACGACCTCGACTACGTCGTGAGCGGTCGGGGAACCGGCGGGGAGACCCTCGTCGAGTTCCCCGTCCCGACAGACGGCGTCGGCGAGGTACTCGACGCGCTCGATGCCACCGGGGAGGACGCCTACGTCGTGATCCAGGACGTCGAGACGGCGCGGACGCCTCACGCCGGGCTGCTCAAGGAGCGCTACGCCGAGGACTTCGACCCGCTGACGTCGCTCGAACTCCACGCGAAGGCCCGCGACGTCAGCCAGGACCCGACCTCGTTTCA
>SKXI01000428.1 GCA_007128515.1 Halococcaceae archaeon
GAGGGCAACGAGCGCGAGGTCGGCCGGGCGCTCACCGACGGCCGGGTGAGCGGAGACGAGCGCCTCGTCGCGATCGGGAAGCGCCCCGGGAAGACCCCGGCTCGGATCGCGTTCCGCTGGCTCCTCCAGCAGGGGATGGTCGTCGTCACGACCGCGGGAGAGGACTGGCTCGCGGAGACCCTCGCTTTCTTCGACGTCCGCCTCGACGAACGGGTGATGGCGGCCGTTCCCGCACCCTCGCTCGCCAGGACGGGCCCCGACTGGGTACGCTGGCGGTTCTGGGGCTGATCATACTGTCGGCTGTACGTCGTCAACGATCATCGACCACCCGTGGTGTCGAGAATCTTCACACGGTTACAGCCGACAGTATCACTCCTCGACGACCGGCGCACCCGGCGCGTTCGTCCGAACGCTCTCTAATCCCTGTCTCGCCTTCGCCTTCCGGGAGTAGCCCTCCGCGCCGGTCGCGATCACGTTCCCGTTGTGGTGGACCATCCGCCAGCGCCACTCGCCGGCCCTGTCGACGAAGAGTTCGAACCGACCCTTGCTCTCGGGTTCCCCGGCCTCCTCGGGCGCGTCCTCGCCCTCGGCGCTCCCGTCTCGCCCCTCCCGATCGTCCAGCTCACGCGGCGGCATCGCCGTCACCCGCTCCGCGGGAACCGTCGGCTCCTCGGTCGACTCCGTCCACTCCAGTTCGAGTTCGAACTCGATTCCCTGTTCGTCCTCCTCGTGCCACTCGCGTTCGAGTTCGAGCTCGACGTCCAGCTCCGCGGCAGGCCGGACGGTCGCGGTTAGCTCCCCCACGGCCAGCGTCACCGGTCCGTCACCGTCGAGCTGGTCTGCGAGCGATCGGCAGAACGCGGCGACCTCGCTTCTTTCCTGTCGACCCTCGAACTCCAGGAGATCCTCCGACATGACTCGCCGTAGGGGACCCGGGACCATTACCGTACCCCAGGCGATCAGTTCCGCCCCGCTTTCAGAAGGCTAAGGCGTCCGGCCCTCGATCCCGGAGTATGGCGGGTGACGCGCGACTCCCCGGTGCGTCGACCGAGGAGCGCGCCGACCGGATCGTGATCCACGCGGACGTCGACTGCTTCTACGCCGCCTGCGAGCGCCTGCGCGAGCCCGCGCTCCGGGGGGAGCCGGTCGTCGTCGGGATGGGCTACGAGGCGGGCGATACCCGTGGCGCGGTCGCGACGGCGAGCTACGAGGCGCGAGCCTACGGCGTCGAGAGCGCCCAGCCGATCACCGACGCGCTGGAGCGCCTGCCCAGGAAGGTCGACGCCGCGCGCGACCCCGACCTTGACGTCTCCGAGGCGGGCTTCTACCGGCCCGTCGACATGGCCTTTTACAAATCCGTGAGCGAGGAGATCCGCGCCCACCTCCGGGAGGCGGCCGACGTCTTCCGGGAGGTGTCGATCGACGAGGCGTACCTCGACGTGAGCTCGCGGACCGACTGGGAGCGTGCGGAGGGGTTCGCCCGCGAGCTGACCGAGCGGATCGCCGCGGACGTCGGGGTGACCGTGAGCGTCGGCGTCGCGCCGAACATGTCGACCGCGAAGGTGGCGAGCGACGCGGAGAAGCCCGACGGCTGCGTCGTCGTCCGGCCCGACGAGGTCGAGACGTTCCTCGCGCCGATCCCGATCGAGGAGCTCCACGGCGTCGGGCCGGTCACCGCCCGCAGCCTCCGGGACCAAGGGATCGAGAGCGCGGGCGACCTGGCCGCGGCGGACGAGGCGGCGCTAGTCGAGGAGTTCGGCGAGCGGGGACGCGACCTCCACCGACGGGCGCGCGGCGAGGACGACCGGGCGGTGACGCCCCGGGGACGGCCGAAGAGCCTCTCGCGCGAGTCGGCGTTCGAGACGACCGACGAGTACGGGTTCGTCGCCGAACGGGTGAGCGAACTGGCCGCGGCGGTCGCCGAACGCGCACGGAGCGAGGGCGCGCTCTACCGGACGATCGGGATCAAGGTGGTCACGCCGCCCTTCTCGGTGAACACCCGCGAGCGCTCGCTCTCGGGCCCGGTGGACGACCCGTCGCTCGTCGAGCGGGTCACAGGCGACCTGCTCTCGGAGTTCGAGGGCGAGCGCGTGCGGAAGGTCGGCGTCAGGGTCTCGAACCTCGAGTTCTCCGGGGACGAACAGGCGAGCCTCGGCGCGTGGGGCGGGGAGGAGACGGGATCGAACGAGCCGAACGACGAACGGACCCCGGCGTCGGGGCCTACGGGCCAGGCGTCGCTCTCGGACTTCGATCGGGAGGGATAGCTTTTCACCGCGTCGGCGAGAGCCTCGGCCATGACGAGCGAGCTCTTCCCCGAGCGGATCGAGACGGATCGACTCTCGCTCTCGCGGCTCGCGCGCGAGCACGTCGACGTCTTCGAGCTCTACCGGATCTGCTCGGCGGACGACGGGATCGAGGCGGTGACGCGGTACCTCCCGTGGGAGCCCCACGCCACGGTGAAGGAGACCGAGGAGTTCGTAGCACGATGCGAGGAACGGTGGGACGACGGCGAGGCGGCGAACTACGCGATCCGGCCGGGTGAGGGCGAGGAGGGAGCGGGCGAGGTCGCCGGCGCCTGCGGACTGAACCCCGACTGGGATCGGCGGAGCGCGAGCCTCGGGCTCTGGCTCAGAGAGCGCTTCTGGGGCCGGGGCTACTCCGGCGAGCGGGCGGCCGTACTCCTGAACCTCGCGTTCGAACGGCTCGACCTCGAACTCGTCTGGGTCACCCACCACGTCGAGAACGCGAACTCGCGATCGGCGATCGAGCGGTACGTCGACGCCCACGGCGGTCGGCGGGAGGGGACGTTACGGAACTGGGGTCCCTACGGCGACGAGGTCGCGGACGAGGTACGGTACTCGATCAGCCGCGAGGAGTACGAACGCTCGAGATAGCTCGTCATCGGACGGGATCGAGCGGCTCGCGCA
>SKXI01000055.1 GCA_007128515.1 Halococcaceae archaeon
GTCGGTGCCGGCGGTATCGGTAACGTACTCATTCGGTCGTTCGACCGCTACGACTACGCCTACAGCGCGGCGATCATCCTCGCGATCATCGCGGTCGTGATGGTCGGCGAGGTGCTGAGCGCGGTCGCCCGGAGGAGACTCCAGTGATGGGAGGCGAGTACTCCGCCTCCTGGCAGCGTCACGGGCCGGCCAGACGGATCGCCCGGTTCGCCGCGCTGCTCGGTGCGCTCGTGGTCGTCGTCGCCTCCTGGAGCGCGCTCAACGTCCGCTACGACTACGTCGCGACCGCCCCCCGGGAGATGCGGAACATCTTCGTCCGGATGTACCCGCCGGACGCCGCCTACACCGGCGAGATCGTCTGGCCGCTGATCCACACGGTGAACATCGCGGTCATCGGGACGATGTTCGCGATCCTGATGGCGCTGCCGATCGCCTACATCGGCGCGGACAACACCACGCCCAACCGGCTCACCTACGCGCTCGGGAAGTTCCTCATCGTCGCCAGCCGGTCGGTCCACGTCATCATCTGGGCGCTGATCTTCGTCGTCGTCTTCGGGACCGGCACGCTCGCGGGTATCTTCGCCGTCGCCTTCCGGTCGATCGGCTTCGTCGCGAAGCTGCTGGCCGAGGAGATCGAGGAGATCGATCCGAGCGCGGTGGAGGCGATCCGCGCGACCGGCGGGAACGGCCTCGACGTGCTCGTCTACGGCGTCGTCCCGCAGGTGAAGCCGGCGTTCATCGGCATCACCACCTACCGCTGGGACATCAACGTCCGCGAGGCGACGATCATCGGCTTCGTCGGCGCGGGCGGCATCGGCGTCGAACTCAGCACGCAGATCAACTTCTTCAACTGGAACGGTGTGCTCACGATCCTGATCGCGATCCTCGGGATCGTTGTCGTGAGCGAGGTGGCCTCGGCCTACCTGCGGGGGAAAGTCAGGTGACCGGCGGGGTTTTTACACCGGCCGCACCGAGAGTACCGTGTGATCGACACCGAGGGCTGTACGACCGAGGTCCACGACCTCCACGAGTTCTTCGCGGCGTGGTACCGCGGGGAGCCGGTGTCGTTCGACCGCGTCGAGCAGGCGCTCGCACCCGACTTCGAGATGATCGCTCCCGACGGACGGCGACTCGACCGCGCGGCCGTCCTCTCGTCGGTTCGCGAGGGTCGGGACGCCCGCGGGGACGAGGGCTTCGAGATCGAGATCCGGGCGGTCGAACCCGTCGCGGTCGCCGGGGAACACGCCGTACTGCGGTACGAGGAGTGGCAGACAGCCGACGGGGAGCCCGACGGCCGGATCAGCACCGCCGTCTTCCGATCCGCGTCGAGGACGCCGAACGGCGTCGAGTGGGTGACCGTCCACGAGACACGACTCGACCCGCCGCGGGAGGGCGAGCGGGAGTGACTCCGTCCGAAGTGGTCCCCGGTCGGAAGGGGCTCACACGTGACCACCCGTGGCGAGGGTCTCGTCGGACGGGCCGCTCCTCGAGAAGGGGCTTCATCACTGGGACCGATGGGCGATAGCCACCTCCCGCGGGGGGCCGGCTACGACGCCATCCTGTTCGACATGGACGGCGTGCTGGTCGAGGGCTGGGGGACCCACCCGCCCGTCTATCGGGAGGCGGCCGAGCGGGCGCTCGCCGATCTCGGGGCCGAGGCGACCGACAGGGACCTCGAGGTCCTCGGCGCGGCGGCGTTCTCCGAGGCGATCGCCGAGCGGTGTCGTGGCCTCGACCTCGATCCCGAACGCTTCTGGGAGCGCAGGGAACACCACGCCTCCCGGCTTTCGAACGATCGGATCGACCGCGGCGAACGCCCGCTCTACGACGACGTGAGCGTCCTCCCCACCCTCGCCGAGTCGCTCCCGCTCGGGGTGGCGAGCAACAACAGACACGAGACGGTCCGGTTCGTCGTCGAGTCGCTTCTCCCCGCCCCGATCTCGGCCTACCGGGGACGTGACCCGACCGTCGAGGGCTACCGGCGACGGAAACCCGACACGTACTACCTGGAGGTCGTTCTCCGGGAACTGGACGTCGACGACGCGCTCTACGTCGGCGACCGCGAGAGCGACGTCGAGGTCGCGGCCAGGGTCGGGGTCGACTCGGCGTTCGTCCGGCGGGCACACAACGCGGGGACCACGCTCTCGCGCTCGCCGACCCACGAGGTCGAGGGACTGGATGCGCTCGTCGACCTGGTCGAGTGAGCTGAATCACGAGTTTCTGACGTTACTATATATTCGAAATCCGTTGTCGATTGAAGCCCCTGTCCTCATCGAGATCCCACCGGATATACACGGGTATAGAGGTTTCATGTCCGGATGGAAGCGGTACGACGACCTCCTCCCGGACACTTTCTTCAATATATATTTTAATCGTAATTTACTTAACCGCGATGCCTGTTCCCTCGAACGATGAGGGAGAGCCGAACGCGGCGAACCGTCTTGCGGGGTACTGGCGCGGCGATCACGGGTGGCGTCATCGGACTGGCCGGCTGTCTGGACGACGGCGCCGACGAGGACGAGGCCGAACAGGCCGGCGCGGGCCTTGACGGTGGGGACGACGACGGAGACGATATGGGCGGTGACGACGCGTCCGACGACGGGGAGGAGGTCTCCGATTACGGCGACGACATGCTCTCCGAGGAGTTCGACCCCGAGAACCCGGAGTGGGAGGGCACGAACTACCTCGGCGGGCCGGTCGTCGAGGCGAACTACATGCGCGGGTTCCCCGAGGACTTGGAAGAGATGATGAACCGGGGCCGGGACGAACCGGTCTACGGTGAGCCACCGAGGGAGCCACCCGAGGACGAGGGCGAGTGGCTCGAACCCGACACGCTCCTCCACCTGGAGAGCCCCGGCGAGGAGGACGAGGCGGCGTTCGACGACATGATCCAGCCGCTGTTCGACGAGGTCGAAGCCGAGA
>SKXI01000267.1 GCA_007128515.1 Halococcaceae archaeon
CGGTGTATCCGTCACGCCCATAGCGACCTCGGCGGACCAGATCCGTTCGCCGTCCTCGCCGTCGAGCGCGGTCAGCGAGTCGCCGTCGGTCACGACGACCAGTTCCCCGTTCGCGGCGGGCCGGTCGCCTGCCCCCGATCGCCAGCGTTCGGTACCCCGGAGGTCGAACGCGTACGTCCGTCCCGAGATCCCGGCGACCACGGAGTCGCGGAGGGCGACGACACGCGGTGGCCGACCACCGAGATCGACCCGCCACCGTTCCTCGCCGTCCTCGCGCCCGTAGGCTACGAGACCGTCGCCCGCCGGGAGGACGACGAGCTCCCCGACCGGCGACGGGCGCCGACCGATGTCCTCGATTCGACCCGTTCGCCACTGGACCTCGCCGTCAGCAGTGGAGAGCGCGTAGAGCCTGCCCCTCGTACTCGTCGGCCCGCTCCCCGAGACGACGACCGTGTCGTCCGCTACTGCCGGCCGTCCGAGCGTCTCGTGCGGATCGAACGTCCACGCGACGTCCGGCGTGCCGTCCTCGGGATCGTCGTTCCGGGTCCGTTCCGCCGAGTCGTCGTCCCTCGCGTTCCCGAGCCGATCCGCTTTCGCCCAGTTCGCCCCCGTAGCCGTTCCCGTGAAGAGCGTGCCGCCGACCGCCGCGAGGACCGCCCGTCTCGATCGGTGCATACCCTCCCTGGTGGGACCGGCCGATTAGTTACCAGGTGTGTAACAGGTCTGTGCCACCGCCTAAGCTCGTCCGGGACGGTCGACCCCGGCTCGACGGGGTCACCGGACGAACGCGTCGAAGAGCGCGACCGAGAGCGCGAAGCCAAGCCCCGCGCCCGCGCCGACAACCAGCCCCCACTGGAGGTCGGCGCTGAGGACGCCCGCGACCGTAGCGACGACGACCGGCACCGCCAGCAGGACGAGCAGACGGACCGGACCGCCGCTCCCTGTCGGTTCCTCCATCAGGCGAGGAAGACGTGTCGCGGCCGGTCCGCGAGCACGTCCCGACCCCAGCGGACCGTCTCGCGGAACTCCTCGGAGCCGAAAAAGGCCATCGCGTCCTCCCTCGCCCGCCACTGGCTCGCGATGAACATGTCGTTCTCGTCCTCTTCGTTCACGAGCAGTTCGGTTTCGTGGTGGCCCTCCATCCCCGAGAGCAGGTCCGTCACCCCGGCGAACGTCTCGACGAAGTCGTCTCTGTGTTCGGGCTTCACCGTGTAGAACATCCCCATCGTGCCGAACCCGCTCTCCTCTCCCTCGAGCACGCCGTCCTCGTCGGCCTGTGCGACGATCCCCGGGAGGTCGGCGAGGAAGCCGCTCGCGGTGTCGGCCGCCGACTCGGTTTCCCAGATGCTCACGACCGCGAGACGGTCGCTCTCGATCCCCTCGTAGACCGCCGTCTTCACGTGTGTGTCGTAGCGGTCGAAGCCGTCCCTGAGCTCTCCTACCTCCCCCGTGAGCGCTCCCCGATCCGCCTCCGAGTAGAGCACGAGCGCGTAGACGTCCTCGCCGTGGGGCTTGCCGCCGTAGATGTCGAGCTCCGCGAGCTCGTCCCGGATGTCGCGTTCGCCGCTCTCACCGCCGGCCTCGCCGGTCTCGAGCGGTTCTACCTCGCCGCCCATCGGGCCGTCGACGACCGCCGTGACGCCCGGAAGCTCCTCCAGGAAACCGCTCGCGGTGTTCGCGGCACCCTCGTTCGCCCAGACGCTCACGATCGCCGTCCCTCCGTCGCTCTCGTGGACCTCGGTCAGCACGTGACTGTCGTAGTGCTCGAAGTTCCCGCGCAGGGAGTCCACTTCGGCTTCGACCTCCCTCCTCTCCGCGTCGGAGTGGATCACGAGGCCGTGTGCGCCCTCGGGGGCGTCGACGGTGACGCCGAGGTCCGCGAGTTCCTCCGCGAGCTCGGTCGTGGCGTCGGCCGACTCGTCGACCGAGACCGCCTCGCCCGCCATGAACGCTTCCAACTGGGTGGGAGCGAACCGCCTCCCCACGTAGAACGGACCGAACTCGGCGTAACGGGAGGAGACGGGGTCGTAGCGCATCTCCGTGATCAGCTCCTTGATGTCGCTCATCTCCTCGGAGAAGAGCGTGACGCCCCACTCCCAGTCGTCGAAGCCGATGCTGCCGGTGATGACCTGCTTCACCCGGCCGGCGTAGCCCTTGCCCACCTCGCCGTGGCTCTCCATCATCTCCGCGCGCTCGGCGAACGGCAGGTCGTACCAGTTGTACTCCGGGTCGCGACGCTTGTCCATCGGGTAGAAGCAGACGAACTCCGTGTCGGGGAGCTCGGGGTTGATCCGTGAGTCCATGTAGCGTTTCAGTCCCGGATCGGCCTCGGCGTCCGGGTCGAAGTAGTCCGCCGAGGCCTCCGTGTACCCGGAGGCCTCGGTGACCGAGACGTAGGAGTAACTCGGCTCGGCGAACTCGGCGAACGCCGTCCGCTCGAACGCCCGCGAGGCGGTGTCGAGGTCGGCCATCTCCGGGCGGAGCGAGAGCAGGAGTAGATCGGCCTTGTGTCCGAGCACGCTGAAGAGCGCGAACTCGCCCTCGGCGTCGGCCTGCTCGGTCAGGAAGCCAAGCGCGTCACCGAGCGCGCGCTCACGCGTCGCCTCGTCGGCCGCGTTCCAGGCCGGCCAGTCGACGCGTCGGAAGTCGTGGAGCGCGTACAGCCCCTCCTCGGTTCGCGGTGGCTCGCGTCGTTGCATACTTCGACCTAGGCGAGCCGCCACATAGGCGTTTTCAACCCCGGGAGTCCGCTCTCGGAGCCGACGGATCGGCCCACAGCGCGTGGAGAGAGCCGAGCACCAGACCGAACAGCAGCCAGCCGATCAGCGAGACGAGGCCGACGTTCGCGAGCGTCGGACCGCCCGTGACCATCCAGAGCACCTCTCCGACGGCCCAGATCACCGCACCGTAGCCGAGACCGA
>SKXI01000433.1 GCA_007128515.1 Halococcaceae archaeon
TCGAGCGCGATCGCGTCGAACGCCCGCCGGAGGTCGAGCATGACGTCGTCGTTGAGCGCGTTGTACTTCTCGGGGCGGTGGAACTCGATGGTCGCGACGCCGTCAGCGATCTCGACGCTGATGCTGGCGTACGCGTCGTGGCGTACCATGGGCTCGATCGACCGGGTGGGCGCAAAAAGCTTCCCTCACCGGCGGTCGGGCCACTCGCCACTGCCGCTGTCAGTGGTTTTATCGCCCCTATGGCCGTTCGTTCCCCATGGCACACGAGATAGCGACGATTTCGGGCGACGGTATCGGCCCCGAGGTGGTGGAGGCGACGCTCCCGCTGTTCGAGTCGGTCGCGGCGAGCCACGGCGTGGACGTGGCGTTCGAGCGCTTCGACTGGGGCTCCGATCGGTACGTAGAGCAGGGCGCGATGATGCCCGACGACGCGCTGGAGACGCTCGAGGGCTACGACTCGATCCTGCTGGGCGCGGTCGGTCACCCGGAGGTCCCGGACCACGTCACGCTCCACGGGCTGCTGTTACCGATCAGAAAGACGTTCGACCAGCGGGTCTGCAAGCGGCCGTCGGTGCTCTTCGACGGCGTCGAGAGCCCGCTGCGGGGCTACGAGAGCGGCGACATCGACTTCGTGGTTTTCCGCGAGAACACCGAAGGTGAGTACTCCGACGTCGGCGGGCGCGAACACGTCGGCTTCTCGCACGACGTGGCGATTCAAACATCCGTGTTCACCCGCGAGGGGACCGAGTCGATCCTCCGCGCCGCGTTCGAGGAGGCCGGCGAGCGCGAGGGCCACGTGACGTCGATCACGAAGTCGAACGCACAGGCCTACAGCATGACGTTCTGGGACGATCTGGTGGAGGAGATCTCCGCGGAGTACCCGGAGATCGAGGTCGAGAGCCTGCTCGTGGACGCGGCGTCGATGGACCTGATCCGCCGGCCGGAGGCGTTCGACGTGATCGTCGCGTCGAACCTCTTCGGGGACATCCTCACCGACATCGGGGCGATCGTCACCGGGAGCATGGGGCTGGCACCGTCGGGGAACATCGATCCCTCGGGAACGTACCCGTCGATGTTCGAGCCGGTCCACGGAAGCGCGCCCGACATCGTGGGCGAGGGGGTCGCGAACCCGCTGGCGACGGTGCTCTCGGCGTCGATGCTGTTCGACGACCTGGGTGAGGAGGCGGTCGCGGAGGAGCTCTGGGGGCGGGTCGAGTCGGTGCTGGCCGACGACTCCGCGCCCCTGACGCCGGATCTCGGTGGATCCGCGGGAACGGAGGACGTGGTCGAGGCGCTCTCGGACTAGTCGACCCTGATCGAGACGACCGGACAGGGGGCCTCGAGCAGTACGGACTGGACGACGCTGCCGAACAGCGCCTTCCCGACCGGCGAGCGTTTCCGGCCCGCGATGACGAGGTACTCGGCGTCGTGTTCGTCGGCGTAGGCGACGATCTCCTCCGCGGGGTCGCCCATCAGCCCGACAGCGGTGGCGTCGGCCCCTGCCTCGTCGATCGCGCGCTCCGCGACCCCGGTCGCGCCCTCGATCACGTCCTCCATCGGGACGGGTCGGTTCGACTGGGTGACGCTCGTCTGTTCGAGTCCGACGAACTCCTCCCTCGTGAGGACGTGGACGACGTGGACGGGGAGATCCATTGCCGCCCCGAGTCGGGCGGCTTCCTCGACGATCGGTCCGGCACGCTCGCTCCTATCGACCGCTACGACGATCGGCATACCACGTGTCCGTGATCGCCCGGTATAAAGGTATAGACCGAGGGGACGAGGGGTTTAGGTCCCTGGGCCACGCGGGTCGGGCATGGTGATCAAGCGTATCGAGGCGATCCCGCTCTACCGCGACCTCGACACCCGATTCGCGAACGCACAGAAGTGGATCGACAGCCGGGAGTACTGCCTCGTCCGGATCGAGACCGACGACGGCCTCGTGGGGTGGGGAGAGTGCTGGGGGCCGATCGCCGGAAACCGTGAGCTGGTCGAGGAGTACGTCACGCCCCGGCTCGAGGGCGAAGACCCCACCGCGGTCGAACGGCTCCACGAGGACCTCGTCTTCGCGCTCCGCTCGTCGTATCACTCCTCCGTCCCGGCGAGCGTGGTGAGCGGCGTCGACGTGGCGCTCTGGGACCTCTACGGGAAGTCGGTCGGAACGTCCGTCTCGCGGCTGCTGGGCGGCCGCCGTCGTGAGGAGGTCCGGGCGTACGCGACGGGGGGCTTCTTCAGCGACGTCGAGACGTTCGACGAGCAAAGGGAGACGGTCGCGAGCGAGGCGGAGGGCCACGTCGCGGCGGGCTTTTCGGCGCTCAAGAACAAGATCGGGCTCTCCCGACACTTCCCGGAGTGGGGTGTCGAAGAGGACGTCGCGCTGGTCCGGGCGATCCGCGAGGCCGTCGGCCCGGACGTGCGGCTGATGACCGACGCGAACCACGGCTACGACCGGGCGGACGCGACCCGTGTCTCGCGAGCGCTCGCCGACCTCGACGTCTACTTCTTCGAGGAGCCGCTGCCACCGGAAGATCTCGAGGGCTACGCGGCGCTCAACCGGGGACCGACGCCGATAGCCGGCGGGGAGTCCTGGGCCTTCCTCCACGAGTTCGAACGGGTGCTCTCGCGGAACGCCGCGAGCTACGTCCAGCCAGACCTGACGAGCGTCGGCGGGTTCACCTCGGCTCGTCGCGTCGCGTCGGCCGCTCACGCCGCGAACGTCGGCTGTCTCCCGCACGTCTTCGGGAGCGCGGTCGCGCTGGCAGCGAGCCTCCAGCTGCTCGCGACACTGCCCGGCGAGCCGATGCTGGAGTTCGACCGGACGCCGAACCCGATCCGCGACGACCTCGCCCGGCGCCCGATCGAGAACGACGGCCCGACCGTCGAGATCCCGGATCGACCCGGGATCGGGGTGGAGATCGACGA
>SKXI01000152.1 GCA_007128515.1 Halococcaceae archaeon
CGGTGTGGGGGGTGAGGACTGACCGGCGCTCCGTCTCCGCGTGGTCGACCCGATCGACCGCCGGGCACGCGTGAGCGCCGAGCTCGCGAGATACCGGAGGTCACCGGACGCGGGTCGAGACGCGATCTCGGACCTGGGCAGCGTTCCCCGGAGTGCCTCGTCGGCCACGTAGAGCACCGCGCCGTCGGGGATCGGGAGAGCCTTGTGGAGGCTCGCGAAGCCGAGGTGTCCGACCGTGCCGGCGAGGCCACCCTCGCCGACGCTGAACGCGCCGTGGGCGGCGTCGTCGACGAGCACCGCGCCGTGTGCGTCACAGAGCGATCGGAGCGCCTCGCTCACCTCGATCGGCTGCGGTTTCCCGAAGTAGCCGACCGAGACGACCGCGAGGGTGTCCCCGTCCACGAGCGACCGGACGTTCCCGAGGTCCGGCCGGAGGTCGGGACGCATCCGGTGAAACCGGGGGGTGAGTCCGGCCTCGCGGATCGGCTCGACGAAGCCGTCGGGGACGTACGCGGGAAGGACGACCTCGGACCCGGCTCTCGCCGCCATCGCCAGGTCGAGTGCGTCGCGAAAGGCCCACTTCCCGGAGCGGTAGTAGGCGTACTCGGCGTCCGTGTGGCTCTCGACGAACCGATCGACGCCGGGACCACGGGCGACGAGTGCGCTCGGTGAGAGCGTCGGACCACGGTGGAGGGCGGTCATGGGTCAACGCACCTTCGCGACGAGCGACCGGGCGGTGACCGCGAGGTCGGCCGCCCGAGAGCGTTTCAGCGCGCCGTGGTAGTGGACCAGGTCGGGCGCGAACTTCGACTTGTACCGGCAGATCCGCTCGGTGTTCGCCCCGACGAAGTCGTAGCGGGTGAGTCCACGCTCGCGCGCGTCACGGATCACGTGCCAGTCCAGCAGGTCGTTGACCGGGATCTCGACGTCGGCTTTCGTCCCGCCCTGCCAGCGGTAGATCGTGTCGCCGAACTCGACGGTGACGATCCCGCCGGCCATCTCCCCCTCCGAATCGTAACAGACGTACGGCTTGACCTGCCCGTCAGGGAGGTCGGTGTAGAGCCGGTCGATGTACTCCCGGGTGATGTGGTAGGGCTTTCCCTGCTCGTCGTGGCGCTCTCTGACCCGTTCGATGATCTCCCTCGCTTCGTCCAGCCCGCCGACCTCGATGTCGTACTCGCTCTCGTCGGTCTTCGTGACGTTCGAGCGGGCGTCGCTCGACAGCGCCATTAGCAGGTCGTCCTCCGGGGGGGTGAGGTCGGTGACGTAGGTGTAGTACGGCGTCACGTCGAAGCCCGAGTCCGAAAAGGGCCTGAGATCGGGATACCGGTCGACGGTCCGGATGTGTGTGATGTCCGGATCGAGCGTCGCGTCGATCCACTCGATGCTCCCCTCGACGAATCGGCGGGTCCGCCGGTCGAGCTTTCGCTGTTTCAACCCGTCGACGTCACAGAGCGCCGCCCCGAGGTAGTAGACCTCGGTACCCGACGGCGGGGAGACGACGGTGGTAAAAGGCCCCTTGGTGCCCTCGAACAGCGGGAGCACGCCGATCACCTGCTCGCCCTTGTACGCGAGCAGCGGGTGCAGCGTCGTGTCGGTGTGGTCGGCGAGTAGCTCCAGCGCCTCGCGCTGGTGGAACGGTCCGGCGTGCGGCGATCGTTTCAGGTAGCCGTTCCACTCGGCGAACTCCTCCTCGTCGGCGACCGTGAACCGGTAGCTCACTCGGATCCCTCCAGGTAGCCGAGGGCGGCGAGACGGCCCTCGACGGCCTCGTCGTCGGTCTCGCGTCTCTCGCGTCGCTGTCCGTCGTACGCCTCCACCCCTGTCTCCCGGACGAACGGGAGCGCTCGGCCGTCCATCCGGTCGCTCCGGGGGATCGACAGCGCCGAACAGACCGTCGGTGCGACGTCGAAGAGCTGGGCCTCTCCGATCTCCTCGGACGCGACCGCCTCGCCACTCGCGACGAGTAGTCCCTCCATCTTGTGGTTCCAGGGCTCCGCGGGCGGGCCGAACGTCTCGCCCTTGAGATCCGCCGAGAGCATCGTCTCGAACGCTCGAGGGACGGTCACGACGTCGACGGCGTCGTCGACGTGTGGGCCCTCGAAGTAGGTCTCGCGGCGGGCCACCTCGGAGAAGACGGGATCGCCATCGGGGGTGCGAACCGCGCTCAACAGCTGTATCAGACCCTCTCTGACCGACTCGTACTCCTCTTCGGGGACGACCCCCTCCGGTTCCCTCCCGGCGAGGTTGATCCTCACACCGAGTTCGATCCACGAGCGGACGTAGGCGGTCGAGGTGGCGAAGTCGACACCCTCCCGCCCCGCTCGCTGTGCCTGTGCCGGGACGAGTTTCGCGGCCACGCCGTCGAGTCTCACCGCGCGGAGGAGCCTGCCGGCGCGAGCCGGGGTGACCCCCAGTTTCGCGGCCGTCGCGACTGCCGTCCCGGCGAGCCCCGGTCCGCGCTGTGTGTCGGTCTCGCCGTCTCGAAGGCTGTCGTTCAGGATCGGCAGCCAGGCGGGCATCCCGCCCTGTGTCGTTTCGACGTAGCCCTGCTCCCGGAGGAACTCGTTGACGCGGAACTCGTCGCCGCCGTAGGGCCCCATCCCGTGGTCGCTCGCCAGCAGGACGGTCCCGACGTCGAACTCGTCGAGGATCGCACCGATCTCGCGGTCGACCGCTCGATAGATGGCCTCGACCATCCCCTCGCCCGCTTCCGGGTAGAGATCGTCGGGATACTCGTGGAAGACGGAGTCGGTTCCCTGGAACTGGAGGAACCCGAAGTCGGGGTCGAACCGGTCGGCGAGATACCGGAAGGCGTCGCCGCGCTGTTCGACCAGCGAGACGTACTCGCCGGGCTGGTCGGCCTCGTCGTCGGGGTAGACGCGGTACTCGCCGATCGCCTCCC
>SKXI01000237.1 GCA_007128515.1 Halococcaceae archaeon
CAGGCCCGCAACCGTCGCGCCGACACACGGATACGCAGTTCGGTCACCGAGGGACTACCAGTACGTCTCCCCGGGAGGGTGACCCCTCGAACGGAGACCGGTCTCGAAGCGAGCGTCGAAACGATCCGAACGAACCGCGTCAGCTCGACGAGGTCGTCGACGTCGATCGCCTCGCGGATCGCCTGGCACGGGTGTTCGCACGGAAGGCGAGGATCGAACGGGAGCGACGCGGACGATGAGCCCAGCCGCCACGAACGACAGCTACGACGACGCCCGCATCAAGGTGCTCGATGCGGACCTCGAACCGGGCGAGGAGATCGAGGTGCAGTTCAACCCCGGCGAGGTCAGCGTCGACAAGAGCGTCACCTATGCGGAACAGGACGTTCCGGGGCTGGACTCGCCGATCCAGCAGTTCGTGAGCGGCACCGCCGAGACGCTCTCGGTGGAGCTCTTCTTCGACGTCTACGAGGATCGAGGCGAGGACCAACCACGCGACGTCAGGGAGCTGACCGACGAGGTCAACCGGCTCCTGCTGGTAGACGGCGAGCGCCACGCGCCGCCGATCGTCAAGTTCGCGTGGGGGACGATCTCGTTCACCGCCGTCGTCGAGAGCGGGAACACCACCTTCACGATGTTCCGTCGGGACGGGACCCCCGTTCGTGCACGGATCGACCTGACGTTTCGCGAGTATACGCTCCCGAAGAAACAGCTGCGAGCCGAGCCGCGGCACTCGGCGGACAGGACGAGCGTTCGCCGAGTGGTCGAGGGCGACACCCTCCCGGGTATCGCGGGAGACGAGTACGGCCGTCCGGAGGAGTGGCGACGGATCGCCGACGCGAACGAGATCGACAACCCCAGACGACTCCTCCCGGGTGAGGACCTCGTCATACCGGTTCTGGAGCGGACATGACCCTCGAAACGCTCGCCTCGATCGGGCGCGAACTCGACGCGCCGCGGTTCAGCGTCGAGGTCGGCTCGGAGACGTTCGAGGAGACCTCGGGGCTCTTCACCGAGGTCTCGGTCGATCGAACCATCGACGGTGCCGATCGCTTTTCGCTCGCGATCGGGACGCGATTCGACCACGAGACGGGCGAGTTCGTCGACGTCGACTGGGGGGACTTCCCGATCGGCGAGTCCGTCGAGATCCACCTCGGCTACGGAGCGACGCTGCACCGTGTCCTCACCGGCGCGATTACCGAACACGGGACCGACTTTCCGGCCGGTGGCGCGCCGACGATCACCGTGAGCGGCTACGGCCGTTACCACGAACTCACGAAGGACGTCGTCGAAGAGCAGTGGGAGGAAAGAACCGACGCGGAGATCGTCGAGGCGCTCGCGGACGCCTACGGCTTCGAAGCCGTCGTCGATCCCACGCCGGGGGGCGAGACCAAAGTCGAGAACGGGTACGACTCGGACGCGGCCTTCCTCGAGGAGAAACTCGCCGCCCGTAACGAGGCGGGGACCGGCCCGTTCGACGTCTTCGCCCGGCTCGACGAGTTGGTCTTCCGTGCGCCACGGGACGACGGAGACCCCCAGCTGACACTCACGTACGGCGAATCCCTCCAGTCGTTCGCACCGACACTGACCGAGGCGGAGAGCCATGGACGCATCGAGGTCCGTCACTGGGATCCGACGCGGAAGTCGGAGATCGTCGGGGTAGCGGAAAGCGAGGACGGAACGGGGAAACGGGTCATCCGCCGACCGGTCCGCTCGGAGGACGAAGCGAGGCGCATCGCCCAGGCCGTGTTGCGCCGGGAGAGGCGAGATCGGCTCCGCGGCAACGGCACGACGATCGGCCTTCCGGAGTTCGAGATCGGCGAGCCGATCGTCCTCTCGGGGCTCGGAGATCGATTCTCCGGGACGTACTACGTCGAGGAGGTCACCCACACGATCGGGAGTGGGGGATACACGACCGACTTCGACGTTCGCGAAGCGATGGGTGGGGTGCTCCCGTGAGCGCACCGGGGACACCCACACGGGACGAACACGACCGCTCGTTCGACGGCGTCTACGTGGCCATCGTCAGGGACAACGAGGACCCGGAGGGGTTCGGTCGGGTCCGACTCGAGTACCCCTGGCGGGAGTCGGCCGCGGAGAGCAACTGGGCCCGGATCGCCGTGCCGATGGCGGGCGACGAGCGGGGGACGTACTTCCTGCCCGAGCCGGGTGACGAGGTGCTGGTGGCGTTCGAGCGGGGTGACGTCGATTACCCCTACGTCATCGGCGCGCTGTGGAACGGCCAGGACACACCCCCCGCGGACAACCGCAACGGGACCAACGACGTCCGCCGGATCACGTCACGAAACGGCCACCAGCTGACGTTCGACGACGCTGACGGCGGCGGAAAGGTCGTCATCGAGACGGCGGCCGGCCACCGCGTCGTCCTGAACGACGGGAACGGTGGTGAGACGATCACCATCAGGGATACGGGCGGAAGCGAGATCGAGTTCGACGGGACGACCGGCGACCTGTCGATCTCGAGCGGAGGGACGATCACGATCGACGCGTCGATGATGGAACTCAGCAGCGCCGGTAACCTCGACATCGACGCCGGCGGGGTGCTGACGCTGAACGGCTCGCTCATCAAACTCAACTGACCTACCTATGCCACCAGCCGCACGAACCACCGATCCGACCACCCACGGAGCACCGCTTTCGGGTCCGGGCAGCCCGGACGTCCTCATCGGCGGCCTACCGGCCTACCGGGCGCTGATAGACTTTCACGCCTGTCCGCTGACGACCGGGACCGTCCCGCACGTCGGGGGCGTCGTCCAGGGCGGCAGTGGCACGGTCCTCATCAACAACGTGCCCGCCGCCAGACAGGGCGACACCATCGTCGAGAGCGGGCCGCCGAACACCGTCGCCGGGGGAGATCCGACCGTCCTCGTCGGGTAGG
>SKXI01000102.1 GCA_007128515.1 Halococcaceae archaeon
CCGAGCGTCGGGGTCCCCACGTGTGGGGTGACGAACGGGCCGTCTCGACCCGTCGCGGCGAGCGGGTATCGTTCGGGGAACTCTTCGGGAACGTCACCGGGCACCTCGGTCGGCTCCAGGGGCTTTCGGAACGGGACGTTCAGGTGGACCGGTCCCGGCGGCGTGCCCTCCGCGGTCCAGATCGCCCTGGAGACGTCGGTCCGCAGCGACCGGAGTTTCCGGTCGTCCGCTTCCGGTTCCGGGAGGTCGCGGTACCACCGGACGTCGTCGCCGTAGAGCTTCTCCTGGTCGATCGTCTGGTTCGCCCCCGAGTCGCGCAGATCGGGCGGGCGGTCGGCGGTGAGCAAGAGCAATGGCACCCGTGATTTCGAGGCCTCGATCACCGCGGGGTGGAAGTTCGCCGCCGCGGTACCGGAGGTACAGACGAGCGGCGTCGGGCTCCCCGTCGCCTTCGCCCGGCCGAGCGCGAAATACGCCGACGAACGCTCGTCCAGGTGCGAGAACACGTCGATCCCCCCGTGTTCGGCGAACGCGACGGTGAGCGGGGTCGACCGGCTCCCGGGGGAGATACAGACCGCGTCGATCCCCGCCTTCGCGATCTCGTCGGCGATCGCCCGGCCCCAGAGGACGTTCCGGTTGGGGATCATTCGAGTTCGTCGAGGATCGGCCGGTACTTGTGCTGGATCTCCGCCCACTCCTCGTCGGGGTCGCTGTCGGCGACGATCCCGTTGCCGGCGTACAGCGTCGCCCGGGTTCCGTTCGCTACTGCCGATCTGATCGCGACGGCGAACTCGCCCTCGCCGGCGGCGTCGAACCAGCCGACCGGCGCGGCGTACCACCCCCGGTCGAACGTCTCGGTCTCGCGGATCGTCTCCATCGCCGTCTCGGGGGGTAACCCCCCGACCGCGGGCGTGGGGTGGAGCGCCTCGACGATCTCCAGTACGTGTATCTCGCTACGCAGGTCGACCGAGATCGGCGTCTGCAGGTGCTGGATGTTGGTGAGCTTCCGAATGCCCTGCTCGCCCTCTCGGACCGTGCCGAACCGACCGAGGCGGTCGCAGATCGCCTCCACGACGAGCCGCTGTTCGTGCTGGAGCTTCTCGCTCTCGAGCAGCGATCGGCCGAGTTCGTGGTCACGCTCGGGGTCGTCGTGCCGCCCGACCGAGCCCGCGAGCGCCTCGGTCTCCACGGCTCCCTCCTCGAGCCGGACGAGGCGCTCCGGTGGCGGGCCGAAGAAGCTCGAGCCCTCCGTTGGCTGGAAGAGAAATCGGAAACAGCTCGGGTAGGTCCGGCGGAGGCGTTCGAGGGTCGCCGGCACGTCGAGTGGGCTCTCCAGCTCGACGTCCATCGCCGTGGCGAGGACGACCTTCCGGAGTTCGCCGGCGTCGATCCGGCGCACCGCCTGAACGACCTCCTCGGTCCACTCCGTCCGGTCGGGACGGATCCGCGTCGACCGGACGCCGGGCGAGCCGGTGCTCGCACGCATCATCGGGAGTCTCGATGCCCGCTCTTCGGCCGCGTCGAGCGCACGATCGACGCGTTCGGGGGTCGCATCGCCGTCCGCGTACGTCACCGAGAGCCAGGCCGCGTTCGGTCCGCGGGTGAGCTGGATCTCGGGGAGGACGAACCGTGCGCCGGGGAAGTCGGTCCAGGGGTCCGTCCGGTCGTGGTCCGCGTCGAACGAGAACCCACCGAAGAGCCTTGGTCGCGTCTCGGCCGGTCCCTCGTGATCGATCCCGTCGAAGAGCGCAGCGGCCCCGTCCCGTATCGTCTCGAACCGGTCGGGTCCGTCGGCCGTGAGCGTCGCGGCCGCGCCGACGCCGATGCACTCTACCCCGTCGAGATCGGCCCAGTGGACCTTCGGTGGCTCGTGGGCGTCGAGGAAGGCCCGAAAGGAGACGTCCGAGAGCTCGCGGGCACGACTGACCACCTGTGAGCGGTCTGGGGCGGCCTGAAGCTGCTCGTCACCCCGGGCAGGTTCCATCACCTCACGTTCAGGACCCCGCACGCAAGAGCGTATCCATTACGGAACCACCGAGGAGGAAGACGCTATCCGCAGTCTCACGATCCACGACGCGCTCGGCGGCATCGAGAGCGGGCTTCGGATGCGACGCGACCCCGATGTCCGTCGACCACCGGTACATCGATCGGTTCGGCGATCGATCCCGTAACGAGGGCGTATTCACCCTCGTTCCGATCACGCCGATGGCGTCACGTTCGGGTCCATGTCGAAGAGGTTCTCCGGGTCGTAGGCGGTCTTCACCTCGACGAGCCGCTCGTAGTTCTCGCCGAAGGTCGCCCGGACTACGTCCTCTCCCTCCTCACCCATCGCGAAGTTGAGGTACATTTTGTTCGATGCGTGGGGGGCCATCGCCTCCCAGAACTCGCGGGTCCACCGGACGTTCTCCTCGTCGTGGGCGGGGTCCTCCCACGTGGAGTCGATACTCAGCATGAACGGTGCAGTCCGTTCGGCGAACGCCGTCGCGTCCGGATCGACCCGGGCGATCGCACCTCCCCGGGGCCTGATCGGGATGATGGTCTTCGGCGACGGGCGCTCAGTGGCGTACTCGACGATCGTGTCGATGGCCTCGTCGCTCAGCTCGTCGAGGTAGAGCGACTTCCAGTAGTAGCGCAGCCCCTCCGGGAAGAACGGATCGAACGCCGACTGCAACTGGACGTACGGCTGGGGCTCGCTGATGTCCATCACGGGCGTCGCGAGTTCACGGAGGGGTTCGAACGCGTCTTCTCCCTCCTCTACGGGCCCGGCGTAGGTCCCGCCGAGGAGGACGACCGGCATCCCCTGCAGTTCATCGGGGAACGGATCGACCGCCGGGATGCTCCAGAGGACCGCGTCGAAGGTGATCTCGTCGGGAGCGTC
>SKXI01000456.1 GCA_007128515.1 Halococcaceae archaeon
CGTCGACGAACCCCGCCTGATCGGTGGTGACGTCGTGGACGTAGACCCGGTCGACGCCGGCGTCGAAGTCGCGTTCGAGCCACTCGACGTGGTCGTCGAGCTCCGCCGAGACCCGGACGTTCTCCGCGACCTGCTCGCGCGTGACCTGCTCGCCCAGTTCGTCGAACTCCTCGGGGGTTCGGAGCTGCTGGGTCACCGGCCCTGGGACGCAGTTCGTCCGCCACTGCTCGTAAGCATCCTCGAGCGCTCGGTCCTCGTCGGCGTCGTAGGCGTGTTGTGCCTTCAAATAAATCGGCTTCTCCGGGGCCTGCCCTCGAAACGCCTCGATCCGCTCGGCGTCGGCCTCCCGATCGGGCGTCCCGACCGTGATCATCCCGTCGGCCCACCCCGCGAGCCACTCGGCCGTCTCGACCGAGAGCGCCGCGCCGATCACCGGCGGCGGCGTCTCCGGCCGGGTGTAGAGCGTCGCCCGTTCGACGTCGACCCGACCGTGGTGGGTCACCTCCTCGCCGGCCCAGAGCCGGCGCATCACCTCGGCGCACTCCTCCAGCCTGGCGTTTCGCTCCCCCTTCACCGGCCAGTCGATCCCCGTGATCCCCTCGTTGAGCAGCTGTCCGCTTCCGACCGCGATCCAGAACCGCTCGGGATAGATCTCCCGGAGGGTCGCCGCGGCCTGTGCGATCACCGCGGGGTGGTAGCGGTAGCCGGGTGCGTTCACCGTCCCGAAGCTCATCTCGGTCCGCTCCATCGCCGCCCCCAGCCAGGCCCAGACGTTGCCCGACTCGCCCTGGCGCTCGCTCCACGGGTGGAAGTGATCGGAGGCGAGGACGTGTTCGAACCCCGCTCTCTCGGCACGTTCGACGTACGAGAGCAGGTCGCTCGCCGCGAACTGCTCGTGCGAGGCGTGGTAGCCGAGGTCGGTCATCGTTCCACTCCCTCCGACGGGGTCGAGTGTTGCCCGCCATCACGATCCGTTCGCATACCGCTCTCTCGACGGAGCGACCTATAGTACCACGGCATTGCTCTGCGTGGCCGTCCCTACGTCGAGGAGACCTCGAGGGTCCAGTCGCCGTCGGCCTCGACGGTGATCCAGACGACCCCGCCGGCGCTGTACGACCGCGAGGCGTCGACCTCGCCCTCCCGGTTGATCAGCTGTTCCCTGCTCCCGTCCGCCCCGTGACCGTCGACGACGAACGTGGCGTCGCCGTCGTGCGTCGCGACGACCCGCACGTTCCCTTCGGTCCAGAGCGGGCCGACGAACGACGGGCCGGTCCCCGAATCCGAGACGGGCAGGTCGGCCAGGTCGTCGCCGTCGACCGAGGGCTGGACCAGGTCGATCGCCCAGTCGTCCTCGGCCTCGACGTCGAGGCGGTAGCTCCCGCCGGCGACGACGAGGACCGACTCGCCCGTCCCGTCCCCGTCGGCGCGGGCGAGTACGTCCCCACTGGCCTCGCCCTCCACCCCGACGGCGAACGCCCCCTCGTGGGCGAATCGCGCCCGCACGAGCCCCTCGCCGAGGTCGAACTCGTCGGTCCTTCCCGAGCCCGAGCCCTCGAAGGAGTGCGACTCACCCGCCTCGAAGACGGTCCCGTCGGGGCGTTCCAGCGTCCCCTCGTCCCCGTCACCGCCGGGGTCGAGCGTGCCGTCGATCAGGTCCGAGGGCGTGATCACGTCGAGCCCGCGCTGTCCGATGTGATCGAGCAGGTGCTCGTAGTCCTCGACGGACATGCCCTCGTCTCCGTCGCCCTCGACGATCCGTGGGATGTGGAGGACGGTCACCTGCCCGTACTGGTCGGCGAGGTTGACGTGGCGCCGAACCCCGTCGTGGAGGTCCGGACCCCACATCATGGGGACGGTGTGGGTCCCCGTCGGCGGCGCGCCGGTCGGACTGCCGCCGAAGACGAAGCCCGTCTCGTGGACCTCACGGATCACGGCGTGCGTCGTCGGGTCCATCCGCCGCCACTCGGGTGCGAAGAAGTGACGTGCGCCGTCGGGAAAGCCGCGGTCGGTCAGTTCCTCCCGTGCGGTCTCGATCGTCCGGCGCTGGTCCTCCTCGGAGGCCCCGGAGAGGCCACCGTCACCCCGCGGGGACGAACAGACGTCCCACCCTCGGTCGTCCAGGTCGCGGAGCCGCTCGACGCCCATCCGGTCGCCGTCGCCGATCCGGCCGGGCTCGACGGCCACTGCGGCGGGCCACTCCCGCTCCTCGAGTCGCTCGGCCGCGACCTCGTAGTGCGAGTCGAGTCCACCGTAGTGGACGAGGACGGCCGCACCGGTCTCTATGCCCTCCGTCCGGCGGAGGTCGTCGAAGACCGCCCTCGTCGGCTCGCCCTCCGGCCCGACCGCGACGACGTTCAGGCCCGTGACGGCCGAGAGATCGGGCTCGTCGGCCGGTTTGTGTTCGTAGCCGCAGTCGATCCGGAGCCAGTCGTCGTAGCCATCCGGGAGGAACCGGACGCTCGTGAGGCGCTCGCCGTAGCCCGGCGCGAGGAACTCGACTTCGATCCGCCTCACCGACTCCGCTTTCACGGCGACCGAGGTGTCCCACCCACGGAAATCCATCTCGTCTGGGAACCGGATCGCCATCGCGGCGAGGCCCTCCTCGCTCTCGAGGACCGCCGCCTGCGAGCCCGTCCGCGCCTCGTCGGGGGCGGCTTCGACCGCCCCAGTGATCGCCTCCCATCGATCGATCTCCTCGAAATCGGAGATGGACTCGCCCTCCGCGATCGCGGGCCAGAGACGATCGGTCCCGTCGTCGTCTCCCTCGTCCCCTTCGGTGTCCTCGGCCACGTCGTCGCCCCCGTCGTCCGCTTCGGGGGTCGCCTCCGGCGTCTCGGCCGGGTCCGACTCGTCGGCGTCGA
>SKXI01000294.1 GCA_007128515.1 Halococcaceae archaeon
GCCGCGAGCGCCTCCCGCAGGCGCTCTCCCTGCTCACGCGCCCGACGGTCGAACTCGGTACCGGTCGCCGGGCGTGACGACGACCGGACGGCCGTTACGGAATCCATACCCGTGTGAGACACTCGATAGCATATAGTGGCTTCGCTGCGGTCACGGGGTTCGCGTCGCGCAGTTCGCCCGGATCCGCTCGGTACCGGAACGGGACGAGCGCCGGAGGACGTCGGGGGTATCCGGTGGGTGCGATCGCCCAGCACTACTGTTACCTATCCGATACCTGCCAGACGATAACGTACCGCCCGCAGGCGGTTTTGGTGAGACATAAATACTATCGGGTGCAATTCGGGGTCGATGGCATCGGATCAGAAGATGGTCGTCACGGGCGTCAGTATCATCCTCGCGAGCGCCGTCGTCCTGATCGCGACCGGCAGTCTCACCCTCGACATCCCCTTCGTACTGGCCGCGATCGGTACGCTGGGTCTGGCCGCCGGATCGCTCCTCGTGGGTGTCTCCGAGCGCGGCAGAGCGGTCTGAGACCGCCGGACACCCACCGGATTCGAATCGAAGAGCGATGGGTACCCGATACCGGCCCCGGAACCGATCCTCGGGATCCGTTCGCGAGCACGGGAGGGACTGCTCGACTCCAGGTTTATATCCGAAGGGGGGACCAGCGGTCCCATGTGTCCACCGTCGACACCACGACGAACCGTCCTCACACTGCTCGGCTCGGTCGTCCTCACCGGGGTCGCCACGACCGCGAGCGCGGACAGCCGAGACGAACGCGACCGGGGGTGGTGTGAGAACCTCGAAAAGTCCCGTCAGAGCGCGAGCGCCGACGCACTGACGCGGTCTCCGGACACGTTCGTCGCAGTCGTCGATCGGATCGTCGACGGCCGGTTCGTCGTGCTCCTGCTCGAAGACGAGGGCAGGGTCGTCGACGAACTGGTCGTCCCGCGGGAGGAACTCCCCGTCGACGAGGGCGACGTCCTCCTCGTGCGGATCGAGGACGGCGAGCTGCGCGAACACCGGGCGCTCGTCGGGGAGACCAGACGCCGACGGCGGTGGAACGAGAAGCGACTGGAGTGTCTCCGACGTCGGTAGCCGTCGGATGGCCGGAGCCCGTATCGAGGTCGAGAAACGGCGGCCGTTCGTACCGATGGTTGGGAGTCATTCCTGTATCGACCGCACGACGGCGTGCGGCCGAACCGGTAGACAGTCCCGACCAGCAGTTTCAGAGCAAGAACGTGTCCTCACGTTCGGAGAGGTCGACGAACGCGTCGGTCGCGTCGATCAGCTCCTCGGCGGTCGACTGGCCGAACGCCATCACCTCGACGCGGACACCCGCGTGGCGCAGGTGCGAACAGAGCCGGGAGAAGTCACCGTCGCCCGTACAGAGGACGACCGTGTCGACGTGCGAGGCGAGCGTCACCGCGTCGAGGCTCATCCCCACGTCCCAGTCGGCCTTCTTCGAGCCGTCGGCGTAGGTCTTGATGTCCTTCTTCTTCGCCTCGAAGCCGATATCCGCGAGCGCCTCGAAGAAGCTCTCCTCGCCGTCGGAGTCCGCGACGATCACGTAGGCGATCGCGCGCGTGAGCTGTCGCCCCTGGACCGCCTTCTCGAGCAGCGCCGAGTAGTTGACGTTCCGCGAGTAGAGACTCTGTGCCGTGTGATAGAGGTTCTGCGAGTCCGCCAGAACGGCGACGCGCTGGTTCGAGTGGATCTCCGTCATAGTACAAGGGCGTCGAGCCACCCATATATACGTTCTACTCACCGTTCGACGCCGGAAACGCCGAGCACCGGTTCGGACGGATCCGGTCGTCCTTCGACGTGTCTTCGAATGGGAATATCCAAGTGGCTGTGGACGGAGCGAGGGGCATGCGTCGACGTACGTTCCTCGCCCTCGCCGGGGCCGGTGCGCTCGCCGGCTGTACCGACGAGGGAGAGGACGAAGAGCCACCCAACGAGGGCGACGATACGGACGAGGGAGACGACGGGTCGAGCGAGTTCGAGGAGATCGAAGATACGGACGACGACTCCGAGGACGACGACGGAGACGAGGAAGGAGACGACGGCGAAGATGAGAGGGATGACGACGCCGATCCCGAGGAGACCGCGGACGACGGGGACGACACTGACGAGGAAGACGACACGGAGGAAGACGTCGGTGACGCGGACGGGGGAGAGGGCGAGGACGGTGGCGAAGGTGACGACGATGGGGAGAGCGAGGACGAAGAAGGGGATGACGAGGAGGGCGACGACGAGGATGAGGACGAGGACGACGAGGATCGAGAGCGCCACGTCTTCACGGTCTCCGTGATCGATTACCTCAGCCTCCACCCGATCGAAGGTGCGAGCGTGCAGGTGGCCGGTGACGAGACACACGAGGGGACGACCGGTCACACGGGCGAGGTCGCGTTCGAGGTTCCCGAGGGTGAGTACCTCGCGAGCGCCAGTGCCGAGGGCTACACCAGCGACGAGGACGAACGGTCCCGGCTCGTCGACGGCCCGAAGGAGACCTCCGTCGCGCTCTACCCCGACGACGGCGAAGGGGAGGGCGAGGAGACCGAGATCGGCGAGCGACTCGAGGTGAGCGAACTCGCGGCCGCAGCCGATTCGCCCGACGAGGAGTACGTCGAACTGACCAACACGGGCGAGGATGACGTCGACCTCACGGGCTTCGAACTCTGGGACCGACCGGGCGGCGTCGTCCAGCAGTCGGGTGCCCCCGAGGAGCCGTTCGTCTTCCCGGAGTTCGTCCTGGAGCCCGGCTCCTCGGTCCGGATCTGGACGGGCGAGGGGAGCGACGACGGGGAGAACCTCTACTGGGGGCAGTCGACACAGGTGTGGAACCGC
>SKXI01000480.1 GCA_007128515.1 Halococcaceae archaeon
CAGCCGAGGGTCGTCACTCGTCAGGGTGGTTTCCTCCAGCAGGTAGGCCACGAGGTCGAAGTACTGGCCGATCCACTCCGGATCAGTGCTCGACCGACGACCGTTACGAGTCGGTCGTGATTCGTTTTTGTGATCTCTGGTGACTCGGTTTCGTCCGATACCGGCTTCGAGAATGACGCTCTCACCGCCGGCGCTGTCGAAGATATGGACGTAGATAACCGGTTCCGTGCGGACTCAGAGCTTAGTGAAGCCGTCTGGAGGAATGCAGTCACCTCATCGAGATCGGGTGGTGTACTCCGATTCCACAGCTCACCGAACCAGGTCGAGAGCTCCGCGATCTCGTCGGGGGTATCCAGCACGACGCCCATCTCTGCACGCCGGGTGAACCCCCTGTCAGTGAGTTTGACCGAGCCAACGAGAGCTTTCTCGTTACCGATGACCACCTTGGCGTGCGGTCCTTCGACGTGATGAACGCCCTCCGGATGATCCGAGAGCAGGTCGTATATTCGTTCTCTCGTGGGCACGTCGTATGCCTGCAGCCATTCCTCGACGTCGCTCAGGACCCGTCACTCCGTGGCCCACTCCTGCACTCGTTCGTGAATCCCCAGCGATATGTACGGACGGGCGATTCGAACGTCCGATCCTTCGGCGATTTCGAGGGACATTCGGTCGAACGGTGATGCGACGCCCCTTCTTTAACGGGGTCGTGATAGACGAACTCGACCATACGCGGCCCTCTCAACCGGACGTGAAAACGCCTCCTCCGACCTACACACGTTCCCCGACGAGCACGCCCACCTGGTCGTGGACCCGCTCGACGGCCGTGAGCGCGAACCCAGCGTCGGTGAACGCGTCCGCGAGGGCTCCTACCGTCGCCGGATCGTCGACCTCCGGGCTGTAGTACGGCTCCTCCGGGTCGGGGTGGCCGAAGAACATCAGATCACCCAGGACGACCCTCCGGGCACCCAGGTCCGCGACCGTGGCGATCGCCTCCCGTTTCGCCCCGTCGTCGACGTGGTGCATCGCGAAGTTCGAGGTGACGACGTCCACCTCGCCACCGACGTTCGGACTCCTGAAGCTCCCTTCGGCGAACTCCACGTTCTCGATGCCCGCTTCCTCGGCTTTCCGACGCGCCTGCTCCAGCATCCCCTCGCTCACGTCTCGACCGATCACGCGCTTCGCACTCCCCGCCAACGCCAGCGCGATCGCCCCCGTCCCACACCCGAGGTCGAGCACCGTCTCGTCCGACCCGGGTGCGGCGTGCTCGACCACGAGGTCCCGGCAGGCCTCGTACTCGGGACTCCCGCAGTCGTCGTACTCGGCGGCCTTCTCGTCGAACCTGGCGGCGTGCTCCTCAACGCTCCTCTTCATACCGACCCCTACGCACGCCCGGCTCAATGAACGACTCGGAACGGACCTCCCGGGTGTGCGCCGCGATCGCCCCCCACTCGCGGAGCCCGCGTTCGATCTCCGCAGCCGAGAAGCCGATCACCTCCCCCAGCGCGACGAGTTCGCGCGGCGCCCGTAGTTCGAGGTGCGAGCGGGCGGTCGCGCTCACGACGAACGGCGTGTCGTACTTCCTCACCAGTTTTCGGAGTAGACGCAGGTCGCGGATCGCTCGAACGCGGGAACCGCCGCTCCGCCTGAGGACCGGTCCGAGATCGAACTCGACGCGGACGTCGTTCCTCGACGCAGCCTTCGCGAGCACGTGATTGAACCCCCCGCCCGAGGCCATCGGACGCGAGAGCACGTCGAGGCGTACCTCCTCGGTCGCGAACCGATTGAGCGCGTCGCTCCCCCCGACGAGCGAGAGCACCGTCGCCTCGTCCCGTCGGCCGCCGACCGTGCCCGCGGCCACCTCCGGGGAGTCGGCCTCGATCTCGGTTCCGTGGACGACGTCCAGACCGTAGGCGTTCCCGATCGCCGCCGCGTCGAACTCGACCTCGTGACCGTTCCTGACGACGAGGCCGTCGTAGCCGTACTCGCTCGCGGTGCGAGCGAACCGGGCGACCGTGGACTCGCCCGCGGGGTGCGCGGTGACCGCCTCGTACATACGGTCCGTTCTCGGGAGAGGGTGAAACCGGTAGCGGTTCGACGGCACGGCCCGAGGGGCGCGGTTCACGGTCCGGCCCCTTCATACGGTCTGCTGTACCGATTGACCGGCCCAACGGCGACCGTCCTGCAGTTGCGCCGGTACTGATACTGTCGGCTGTAACTATGTGGAGGCTCTCCCGACCCCGTAGCGGCGAGAATCCGTAACGACTTAGAGCCGACAGTATGACTGACAGCAGTCCGTATCGGGTGAAGCTCCCTCGTCTCGTCGTTCGCGAACTCAGCCGCTCTCGACGACGATCTCGATCACCTGTCCGTCCCGGAGCTCGTACTCCTCGGGTTCGATCTCGCCGTCGGTTCGTTCCGTGATCGTGATCTCGTCGCCGTCGCGTTCGTCGTAGACCTCCCCCTCTACCGTGAGGACGTGCGCGCCGTTCTCGGCCGCGTACTCCATCTCCGCCAGGAGGTCGAGCGCCTCGGCGAGCGTGAGCCACTCTCCTTCCATGTGCCAGCGTTCGTCCTCGTCGTAGTCGTGGAAGTGGAACTCGGGTGCCGCGTCGGACTCCTCGATGACGTACTTCGACTCGGAGAAGTCAACCGCCTCGCCGTCGATCTCGACGAAGAGGTAGCCGTGTTCGTGGATCCCGTCCTCCTCGTCGTCGTCGCCGACGAAAGGTACCCGCTCCGTGACTGCGGCACAGCCCGAGAGCGCGGCGAGCGATCCCGCGCCGACCACCCCGACGAACTCGCGTCTGGAGGGAGAGGCACGTCGTTCGGTCATGTCACGAAGTTCGG
>SKXI01000112.1 GCA_007128515.1 Halococcaceae archaeon
CGCTCGTAGTTCTCGGGAACGGCGTCGAGGTTCGGGTTCGTCACCTCGATGTAGTAGCCGTGGACCGAGTTGAACCCGACCGACAGCGAGTCGATGCCCGTCCGTTTCCGCTCCGTGGCCTCCAGCTCGTCGATCCAGGCCTTCCCCTCGCGCTCGGTCTCCCTGAGGGCGTCCAGTTCCTCCGAGTGGCCCGCGCGGATCAGCCCGCCCTCCGTGACCTCGATCGGCGGGGATTCGGTGATCGCATCCCTGATCAGCTCCCTGACGTCCTCCAGTTCGTCGAGTGCCGCGTGGAGCCCCGAGAGGGTATCCGACTCAGCGCCAGCGAGGAAGCTGCGCAGATCGGGAACGACGTCGAGCGTGTCGAGCAGCGAGCGGAGGTCGCGTGCGTTCGCCCGTCGGCGCGAGACGCGGCCGATCAGCCGCTCGACGTCGTAGACGTCTCGCAACCGATCGGCGAGCGCCTCGCGGGTCCTGACGTCGGCGACGAGCTCCTCGACCGCGTCGAGTCTACGCTCGATCCGGCCGACGTCGAGCAGCGGCCGGCGAAGCCAGTCGGTGAGCCGACGTCGGCCGAGCGCACACGAGGTCTCGTCGAGGGTGCCGATCAGCGTCGCCTCGGGGTTCGCGCCGACCGCCCGTGGCTCGAACAGTTCGAGGCTGCGAAGCGCCGTCGCGTCGAGCAGCATGTACTCGCGGGGGTCGTAGCGGGTGAGCCGCGTGAGGTACTCCAGCCGTCTCCCGTCCGCGTCCTCGCTCTCCCCGTGGCCCCCGCGGGTGTACTCCGCGTAGGCGAGCAGCGCACCACAGGCCGAGACTTCCGCGTCGGTCGCGAGCAGGGAGTCGGGGTCCCCGAAGTAGGCCGCGACCCGTTCTGCAGCGGCGTCGTACGCGAACGCGGCCTCGTCGTAGTCGCTCTCGACACAGCCGGCGTCGAAGACCGGTTCGTCGATTCCCGGGCCGACGATCGCCTCCGCCGGCGAGAACCGGCCGAGTTCGTCGCGGACCGTGGCGAGCGAGCGACCGCTCGTCGCGTAGAAATCCCCCGTCGAGACGTCGAGCAGCGCGAGGCCGTACTCGTTTTCAGTACCCGAAACGCTCGCGACGAAGGTGTTGTCGTCGCCGTCGAGCAGCGTCTCTTCCGTGAGCGTCCCGGGCGTGACGATCCGGGTGACGGCCCGGTCGACCAGCCCGCTGGCCGTCTCGGGGTCCTCGACCTGATCGGCGACCGCGACCCGGTAGCCCGCGTCGAGCAGCGTCTCGATGTACGACTCCGCGCTCTGGATCGGGATGCCCGCCATCGGGTAGCTCCCCGTGGAGTCCTCGCGTTTGGTGAGCGTGATCTCGAGGATGCGCGAGGCGGTCTCGGCCGCCTCACAGAACGTCTCGTAGAAGTCGCCGACCTGAAAGAGCACGAGACAGTCGTCGTACTCGGTACAGAGCTCGAAGTACTGGCGCAGCATCGGCGTGAGCTCGTCGCGTCGCTCGGCCATCTTCGCCGGCGGCCCCAGCGCCGAATCCATGGACGTGCATGGGGTTTTCAGCGGGGATATATCCTCTGAAACAACGCGGCGTCGGGCGAGTCGATCCCGGCTCCGGCGGCAGCTCGACGGGACGGGCTTTTGCGTGTCGGTCGCGTACCCCAGCTATGGCCGTCACCGAACGAGAGCTCGTCGTCTACGCCGACTACGTCTGTCCGTTCTGTCACATCGGGAAGGCGTCGCTCGACCGGTATCTGGAAGCCAGGGAGACCCCACTCGGCGTCGAGTGGCGACCGTTCGACCTCCGTGGGGGCAAGCGCGGACCCGACGGGACGATCGACCACTCCGTCGACGACGGGAAGGACGACGCCTACTTCGCCGAGGCACGGCGGAACGTCGAACGACTGGCCGACCGATACGACCTGGAGATGGCCCAGCCGCTCGCGCGCGAGGTGGACTCCTGGAACGCACACGCCGTCGCGCTCGCCGTCCGGGAGTCGGATCCGGCGTCGTTCGAGGCGTTTCACGCGGCCATCTACGACGCACTCTGGCGCGAGGGTCGGGACATCGGCGACCCGGAGGTGCTCTCGGAGCTGGCTGCACGGTGCGACGTCGACCCCGACACGGTGGATGCCGCGCTCTCGGACGAGGACCTCGACGCGCGCCTCGACCGGGCGTTCGCTGCCGCCCGCGATCGGGGAGTCACGGGCGTGCCGACGTTCGTCTCCGACGAGCACGCGGCGGCGGGGGCGATCCCGCCGGAACAGCTCCGGCGGCTCGTCGAGGGCGTCCCTCAGTAGAGTTTCAGCTCGCCCGTGATCCGGTCGACGAGGTTGTCGGGACCGGGGCCGACCGCGAGCGCGGTGACGGTACCGGAGTCGAGCTGGGTGTGACCCGCGTCGCGGATCACCGCGTGCGGGAGGCCCTCGCGGCGGGCGCGGTCCGCGAGTTCGTGGATCGTCTTCTCGCCGTCGGCCTTGAGGACGACCTTCTTCTGGCCGCCGCCCTTCCACTCCGAGCGGCGTCTCGGGTCCGACTTCTCGTAGGCCGAGAGCGAGGCGTGGGCGACCTGCGCGGCGAGCTTCCCGGGGCTCATCCCGAGGTCGGATCGGGCGACGATGGCCTGTTTCATGCCCCGAATGACCCGGCGCGCGCTAAAGAACCCTCGTCTCGCCCGATCGGGCCCCTCCGTTCGATCCGATCAGCTCGCCATCTCGCGGCAGGTCTCGACGCAGTCGGGAAGGACCTCGGCACAGAGCCGGCAGTGGTCGTGCTCGTGACCGTCGCACTCCTCCGCACAGGCCTCCGCGGCGTCGGCACAGACCGCGGCGAGCTCCCCGCTGTAGGCGGAGTCTCGGGCCA
>SKXI01000335.1 GCA_007128515.1 Halococcaceae archaeon
CACGCCCCGGGTTCCCACCCTACTGAACGGTCGAATCGGCGTCACTCGTCCCCGCCGACCCCGGAGCGGTCCTCCGGGGAGAGCACCGACGACAGCACCGCCTCGGTGTGCTCGCCGAGTCGCGGCGGGGTGTGCCCCGAACGCATCCCCCCGGTCGAGAACTCGATCGGACAGACTGGGTACGGGAACTCGACGTCGCCGACCGTTATCTCGTCGAGGGTACCGCTGGCTCGCAGGTGCTCGTCCTCGAACACCTCTCGGGTGTCCTTGACCGGTGCACCCGGGATGCCGTGTTCCCGGAAGAGGGCAAACCACTCCACGGCCGATCGCTCCTCGAAGATCGGTCCGAGTGTATCCGCGAGCGCCTCCCGGTTCGCCACGCGGTCGGCGTTCGTCGCGAACCGGTCGTCGACCGCGAGCTCCGGCCTGTCGATCGCCGAACAGAGCGCGCGCCAGGTGTCGTCGCTGCCGATGGCGAGCGCGAACCAGCCGTCGGCGGTTTCGACCGCGCGATACGGGGCGAGCGAGGGGTGGACGGTTCCCAGCCGGGGGTAGGGCTCGTCCGTGACGAACGTGCGACCCGCGCGCTCGGTGAGCCAGGAGACGAGCCCCTCGAACATCGGCACCTCGACGTACCCGCCGTTCCCGCGGTAGAGCGCGGTCATCACCCCGATCACGGCGTACATCCCCGCACAGATGTCGCCGATGGGGATCCCCGGCCGCGCCGGTGGGCCGTCGGCCTCGCCGGTGACGCTCATGCTGCCCGAGAGCGCCTGCGCGACCATGTCGAACGCCGGTAGGTCGCGGTAGGGGCCCTCCAGAAAGCCGGAGATCGAGCAGTAGACGAGGTCGTCGTTGACCGCCCGGAGCTCCTCGTAGCCGAGGCCCCACTTCTCCATCGTCCCCGGCCGGTAGTTCTCGACGAGGACGTCGGCCTCCTCGGCGAGCAGGGAGAACGCCGCCGCACCCTCCTCGCTCGAGAGGTCGAGTTCGACGCTCCGTTTTCCCCGGTTCAGCGACGCGAAGTAGGCGGTGACCCCGCCCGCCTCGAGCTCGACGCCGATGTTCCGGGTGATATCGCCCCGGTCCGGTCGCTCGATCTTGATCACGTCCGCGCCCATGTCCGCGAGCAGCTGCGTCGCGAACGGGCCCGAGAGCATCTGCGTACAGTCGAGGACCCGCACCTCGGAGAGCGGGTGGCTGCCGGTGGCGTCGGTCATCGGACGGGTGTCGATACCGAGGCGTGGTACATAATCCCTGCGTCACAGCCTCACGCCGCGGTCGAGAACCAGTAGAGCCAGTGGGCGAGCAGCGCGAGCAGCGCCAGCGCGAGCACGACCTCGATCGTCCGGACGACGTAGGGGGTGTAGGTTCGGACCTCCGCCATCGCGTCGTCGTAGACCGCCTGGAGCCGATCGAGGGTCTCGGTGACCCGGCCGCCGGCTGCCCCTTCGCCCGTGCCTTCGGAGGACATACACCGATCCTCGGCCGACTGGCTCTTAAATCCACCTCTCGACGCTGGGCGCCGGTCGGAGACGGTCCGCCCCGGATCCAGACCTAGCGAACCCGGATCAGAAGCCCTCGGTCCCCTCGAGCCGATGCGCCTCGACGACGTCGTAGTCCAGCTCGATCCCAAGCCCGGGCGTCTCGGGTACCTCGATGTATCCCTCGTCGATCAGCGGCTCCTCGCGCGTCACCAGGTCGTCCCACCACTCGACCTCGAGGGCGTGGTACTCGAGCACGTCGAAGTTCGCGATCGCAGCCCCCAGGTGGACACACGCCATCGTTCCGATCGGCGAACAGACGTTGTGCGGCGAGATCGGGATGTAGTTCTCCTCCGCCCGATCCGCCACCCGCATCGTCTCCGCGAGCCCGCCGACCGTCGTCGGGTCCGGCGTGATCACGTCCACGCCGTGCTCGTAGAGCAGTTCCGAGAGTTCGTGCACTCGAAAGCGGTTCTCCCCGGTCGCGATCGGCGTCCGCGTCGACCGCGTCACCTCCCGCTGTGCGGCCATGTTCTCCGGCGGGACGGGGTCCTCGAGCCACATTAGTTCGAACTCCTCTAGCTGGTAGGCCAGTCGCTTCGCGCTCTCGACGCTGTAGTCCCAGTGACAGTCGAACGCGAGGTCGACCTCGTAGCCGATCTCCTCGCGCACCGCCTCGACGATCTCGCGTTTCCGGTGGATCGCCGCGTTCGAGAGCCGGCCGTTCGTCCGGTCCGGCTCGTTGTCCATCTCCATGTCGAGGTCGAACTTCAGTGCAGAGAAGCCCATGTCGACCACCCGCCGGGCTTCGGCGGCGTACGCCTCCGGGGAGTACGCCTCCGCGTCCGCGTAGGTCGTGTACCCCTCCTCGACGGCGTAGGCCTCCCCGGCGTGACAGTCACAGTAGATCCGCACCTCGTCGCGGAACTTCCCTCCCAGGAGCTGGTAGACGGGGAGGTCGAGGATCTTCCCCGCGGCGTCCCAGAGCGCGATCTCGATTCCAGAGGCCGCGGTGACGACCTTCCCCGTCGTCCCGCCGTGACCCGAGGTCTCCTGGACGATCCGCCTGAACAGCCGCTCGACGTCGAGCGGGTTCTCCCCGATCAGGAACCGTTTCGTGTACTCGACTATCTCGGGGACGCCCCCGCCGCGATACGCCTCGCCGATCCCCGTGACACCGGCGTCGGTCTCGACCTCGATCAGGTTCCACTCGAAGTTCCCCTCGACGACGCACGTCCGGATGTCCGTGATTGCGACGTCGCGCGATTCCGCCCGGTTCGTTGTATGGTTCGAATAATCCCTCATTCTCTGTCTCCCTCGTCCGCTATCTCCCTGAACCCCTCGACCGCCCGCTCGTC
>SKXI01000313.1 GCA_007128515.1 Halococcaceae archaeon
CTGAACGAGACGAACCGGCGCGAGCTGCGCGAGAAGTTGGAGTACGACGGGGAGCGACTGACGTTCACCGCCGACAGCTACGAGGGCAACCACCTGCTGAAGACCGTCGCGCTCAACGAGATACTGGAGGATGAGGGCTTCGACGGGGTCTTCTCGGGCGTGCGTTGGGACGAACAGGACGCCCGCGCGGACGAGACCTTCTTCAGCCCGCGTCACGACTCCGAGAAGTACCCGCCGCACGACCGGATCCACCCGATCCTGGGGTTCGACGAGCGCGCGGTCTGGGACGCCTTCTGGCACTTCGTCGTTCCGGACCTGGTCGAGGGCTTTCCGACGGGCCACGTCCCCGAGAGTTCCGAGGACCTCCCGAACGAATTGGGACCGGAAGACCTCCCGGTCTCGCCGAAGTACTTCGAGGGCTTTCGCTCGCTCGGCACGCAGGAGGGGTCGGCGAAGAGCGCGGAGCAGCCCGCGTGGCTGCAGGACCTGGAGGGAACCACGGAGCGCGAGGGTCGTGCCCAGGACAAAGAGGGTGTGATGGCACGGCTGCGCGACCTGGGCTACATGTGATCGGCGTTGGACCTATCACCGCCAACGCCGTCGTCCAGCCATGAACCGGGAGCGGATCGCCAACCACCCGACGATCACCGTCGGCGACGGCTCGCGAAGCCTGGTCGTCCTGCCGGGACTGGGTGACGCGCTCGGGCTCGCGGAGTCGTCGTGGCTCACCCGACTCGTCCTTCGCCGGTACTACCGGCCGTTCACCGACACCCACACCGTCCACGTGGTGAGCCGGCCGCGTGGGCTGTCGGCCGAGAGCACGCGGGAGATGGCGGCGGGCTACGCGGAGGTCCTCGACGAACTCGGCCCCGCGGACGTCCTCGGCGTCTCGATGGGTGGACTGATCGCCCAACACCTCGGCGCCGAGCGTTCGGAGAACGTCGAACGGCTGGTGATCGGCGTCGCGGCACATCGTCTGGGAGAGGAGGGGAGGCGAACGGTCGAAGGCTGGCGGGAGCTGGGCCGCGAGGAGCGCTGGGGGGAGCTGTATCGGGATACGATCCGGGTGACGTACGCCGACCGTCGCAGGCAGGTCGCCTACCGTGCGCTCGCGCGCCTTCCGATCGAGATCGTCTCGAGACCCGCCTCTCCCGACGACTTCCTCGTCTCAGCGACGGCCTGCCTCGAACACGACACTGGCGACGTGCTGTCGGGGATAGCCGTCCCGACGCTCGTGATCGGTGGCGACGAGGACGTCCTCTTCCCGGCCGACCTGCTCGTCGAGACCGCCGACCGGATCCCGGGGGCGACGCTCAGGCTCCTTCCCGGGACCGGTCACGGCGCGTTCGAGGAGCGAAAGGGCCTCTTCGACGCGAGCGTCCGGGGGTTCCTCTCCGGGTGAACGGTTAAGGCCCGTTCGACCCGTCGGTGGACATGGACTACCGCGTGTACCAGAGCGACGGCAAGTCGGTGGCGGTCGACGTCGACGAACAACGGCGAGCGCTCTCGGCGGTCGGCGCGAAGCTGATCCCCGCCGACCTCGGGACCGAGGGCGACGTGATCGAGAACGCGGCCGACGCCGACGGGCTGATCGTCGACGCACGGACCCCGGTCACCGAACGGGTCCTCGAGGCGCTCGCCGACCTTCGCGTGGTCGGGAGGGCGGGAATCGGGGTGGACAACGTCGACGTGGAGGCGGCCGCGTGCCACGACGTCCGCGTCGTGAACGTCCCCGCCTACTGTCTCGACGAGGTCGCGACCCACACGCTCTCGCTCGTGCTGGCCTGTCTCCGCCGACTCCCCCGATACGACGAGTCGGTCCGCTCGGGCCACTGGGACTGGGAGGTCGGGCGGCCGATCGGCCGTCTTCAGGAGCTCACGATCGGTATGGTCGGCTTCGGCCGTATCCCACGACGGCTCGCGACGATGACCGTCGGCTTCGGCTGGGACGCGATCGCGCACGACCCGTATCTCCCGGGGAACGTGCTCCGGAGCGCCGACGTCACCCCCGTCGGGTTCGATGAACTCCTCGAGAGCGCCGACGTCGTCTCGCTGCACGTCCCGCTTTCGGAGGAGACCGAGGAGCTGCTCGACGCCGAGGCGTTCGCCGCGATGAAGCGGTCTGCCATCCTCGTGAACACCGCTCGAGGCGGACTGGTCGACGAGGAGGCGCTGGCCGAGGCGCTCGTCGACGGCGAGATCGACGCCGCCGGTCTCGACGTGCTCGCCGAGGAGCCGCCGGGCGAGTCGCCGCTGTTCGACCTCGAGAACGTGCTCCTCAGCCCGCACACCGGCTGGTACTCCGAGTCCGCGCGGGAGGAACTGAGCCGCGAGGTCGCGGCGGACGTCGCACGCGTGCTCGTCGGCGAGGAGCCCGAGTCGGAGGTGACGACGGATCAAGCGTAGGACCCCGGTGTCTCTCGAACAGACGGGCACCCCGACCCCGGTCGCCGAGGCCACCCCCCTGAGAGGGGGTGCCGACGCCTCAGGAGACTCGAGGGAAGATTTGTTATGCGTGGTTCTGTATTCGACGGTGACGGGGGAGAGAAATGGCGACCGATGACACGACGATCGAAACGGAACCGGGCGGCGACCGAACGGGTTCTGAACCGGCGACGGGCGAGCGGGGGACGTCCGTCGGTGGACTGGACGAGAACATCGTGGGGGCGTTGGCGTACCTCTTCGCGCCACTGCTCGCCATCGTCTTCTACTTCATCGAGGAGGACAACGAGTTCGTCCGGTTCCACGCGGTCCAGAGCATCATCGTCTTCGGGGGGCTGTTCGCGCTGTCGATCGGGCTGTCGGTCTTCGGGATCTTCCTCGAAGCCATCCCGTTCGTC
>SKXI01000111.1 GCA_007128515.1 Halococcaceae archaeon
AGGTACTGGATACCTACGTCGACCGGCTCGAACGCGAACACCGGCTGGTCTTCGGATTCGACGACTGATCCCGAACCCGGTCCGCGCGTTCGTCCAAAGGGCTAAGAGTGCCCGCATCCTACTCGCGTTCATGAGCACGGAATCCCAGGAGCCGGAAGACGACCTCGAACAGCGCGTGATGAACTTCCTGCGCCGGAACTTCCCGCAGATCCAGATGCACGGCGGCAGCGCGGCGATCCAGGACCTGGATCGCGAGAACGGCGAAGTGACGATCATGCTCGGCGGTGCCTGTTCGGGCTGTGGCATCTCCCCGATGACGATCCAGGCGATCAAGAGCCGGATGGTAAAGGAGATCCCCGAGATCAACCGCGTCCACGCCGATACGGGGATGGACGGCGGCATGGACGGGATGGGTGGCGGCGGGGTGAGCCCCTCGTTCCCCGGCGAGACCAGCGACGACGACGAAGGTCCCCAGGCCCCGTTCTAACGCACCCCCTTTTGCCGTTCCCAGCCCCTGACGAGCGCCGCCAGCGTCTCGTTCACGGGTACTGGCCCGTTCGCTCGATCCACAACGTAGCCGTTGATAGCGTCGATCTCCGTCCTCTGCCCCTTCTCCACGTCCTGCGCCATCGAGGAGGTGTTTCGGGCCGTGTCACGAGCGACCCGTGAGAGCGCGTCGAGTGTTCGTTCCTCCGGGAGGTCGACGCCGGAGTCGCGCGCGACCCGTGCGGTCTCCCGGGCGGCCGCCCGCGACACGGGGGCGAGCGGCCCGTCGACTACGGCCCCGTTCTCGGCACCCGAGAGCGCGGTCACCGGGTTGATCGCGGCGTTCACCGCGAGCTTCTCCCAGATCCGTTCCGGCATTCGTTCCGAGACGGTGCAGTCGACCCCGGCCTCGCGGAACGCCTCTCCCACCCCTTCGGCGACGGAACTCCCACCCCCGTCGGGCGGACCGATCACCACCTCGCCGACCCCGGTACACTCGACGAGCCCCGGCTCTCGGAGCACGGCCCCGTAGCTGGCCGTCCCCGCGAGGATCGTGGAATCGAGCGCGTCGGCCAGTAGCTCCTCGTTTCCCATACCGTTCTGTAGCGAGAGGACCGCCTCGAACTCGCCGGTCGCCAGCGTCCTCGCCGCCTCCCGCGTGTCGAACGCCTTCACCGTCACGACCGCGAGGTCCCCGGAGAGTCCGGTGCCGTCGCTCGTCGCGCGCGGGTTCTCCTCGCGTTCGACCTCACCCACGACCTGGAGGCCCTCGCGCTCGACCGCCGAGACGTGCGGCTCGCGACCGACGAGGGTCACCCGGTGCTCGCGAGCGAGCAGTCCACCGACCAGGCTCCCGAGGCTCCCCGCACCGAGGACGACGACTTCCATACCCGACGCTCGCCGGGCGAAGGGATCAGTCCTCGGTCCAGTAGTAGAGTTCCTCCCGCTCGGCCCCACAGGAGGGACACGAATCCGGGAGGTCCGCTATCTCGCCCATCTCCCCGCAGATTCCACAGCGCCAGACCAGCTCCGCCTCGCCGAACTCCGGCACCGATCGCTGGTGTTCGACCGAGAGCGAGGCGATCCCCTCCCGCGTCGTGACGTAGATCCCGTCCTGATCGAACCCCCGCACCCTTCCGACCTCGTTCCCGTCCTCGTCGTAGAGCGTCGCACCGATCTTCACCTCCGAGCGTTCTCCCGCCATGGGTGTCGAGACGACGCGTGGGCTATTAACTCTGAACCGCGAACGCCGGACGACCGTCTCGAACTCGTGATACGGGGCCGAAGCCGTTCGGGTGCGTCGAGAGTATCGGCTCGTTGTGAGCTACGCTGATGGAGATCGTCGCGGACGTTCGGAGAGTTCCTCATCCGGGACCGAGCGACCCGAGTGGGTGCTCGGCCACCGAGACCGCTGGGTGGCTACGATGATCCCTATCAGAGGGATCATCGTAGAAGTTCATAGATTTCCCAATTCGGGACCGAGAGACGGGTCAGTTGATCGGCCACCGAGATCTCTGGTTGGCTACGATGATCCCTATGAGTACGCCGGTGGGCTACCCGCCCACGTCGCCTCCACCGTTGATACTGTCGGCTGTACGCCGTTCGAGAGTATCGCGCCCCCGTGGTGCCGAGAACCTTCACACGGTTACAGCCGACAGTCTGATAGTGATTGTCGCGACTGTTTACCGGTTCGATCGCCCGATATCGCGCGGTCGATACCGGAACGACTCCCAACAATCACTATGAGACGTCGACGATCGCCTCCAGTCGTTCGAGGATCTCGACTCGTTCGTCGCCGCCGCGCTCTAGACCGAGCGGCGCATCGAGGCTGTTTCGCTCCGACGGAAGCCACCGACGCGTTCCGAAACGAGTGTCGATGTCGGGAGTCTACTTGAGGCTCCGTCCCGAGAAGAACGTCGAGAGCTACGGTCCGATAGCAGTACGGACGAAGGGTGGTATGTAGACGACGCCAGACGAGTCGAAGCCGAGATACTCCCCTCGGGGACGAGCACGTCCCGTTCAGCCCTCGGCTCGTTCGATCCAGCCTCTGGCGCGTTTTCTCGAGACGTTGGCGGCATCCGCTACGGTTCCGACCTCCGCTTCAGCGAGTTCGTCCAGCGTCGTGATGTTCGCTCCCTCGAGTCGTTGACGATACGGTGAATCGAGACCGTCGAGGAGGTCGAGTCGATCCGAGCGTCGTTCTCGACTCCGCTCGTTCGTCTCGCCATCGTCGTGTTCGAGCGATCGCTGCATCCGCTCGACCTCCGCGTTCAGTCGTCGCTGAAGCGATTCGAGCTGCTCGGCCTGCCGATCGAGCAGCGACTCCGTCCGCTCGTCCCGCCGGTCGGTC
>SKXI01000345.1 GCA_007128515.1 Halococcaceae archaeon
AGCGAGGAGCTGCTCGAGTACGAGCGGATCGACGAGCCCTGGCTCTACGAGTAGGCAGCGGTCGTTCGTTTTCGATACTCCGGCCAATCGGCGTACCGGCTGGAACTCCCTACCGTACCGCGCCCCGACTCGGCGTTCGGGCGGTTCCTCACGAGACCATTTCCATCGGTCTCACACGAGCACGTCTCTCCTGTCGACTGTTCTGTCCGTTCGTCGTGAGAATCAGCTAAGCCGATAGACGTCGATTCGATGGCCATCGGTGCGGAGCGAAGACCGTCGAGATCGGACGAAAATCGTGAACACCGGTAGCTCGGAGTCGGAGGCGCCGGGTCGTCGATCCAGGTGGACGAATATCATGAGCGTTACCACAGAAATTCAGGTTCCAGTGGAGGATTTCGAACTGGGGCGGGCCGTCCGGATACCGGAGGGAGGGACCGTAGAGCTCGAGGCGATCGTCGTGGTCGGGGACAACACTGGACTGTGCTTTCGTGTCTACGGGATCGACAGGTGTGAGTTCGAGGCGCTCAACGACCGCCCACCGGTCGAGGTGCCCGCCGCTGTCGACGTCTTCGACGACCAGGCCCTCTACACGCTCGAGTGGAGCCCCGCGCGCGACCGCCTGTTCCGGATCGTCTGTGAGCAGCGTGCACAGACGCTTCGAGGGACCGGGACGAATCGGATGTGGACGTTCGAGTTTCGCTTTCCCTCCCACACCGCACTCAGTGCGTTTCGGATTCAGTGCGAACGGTCGGATATCTCGCTGAGGGTTGTCCGGATCCATGGAACCTCGGAGCTCGATGCGGGCTCGTGGTTCGGAACGACCGCTCGTCAGCGAGAGGCGCTTACGCTCGCGGTCAGGAAGGGCTACTACGACATCCCCCGGGGCTGCACGACGAACGATCTGAGCGAGGAACTGGGTATCTCCGGGCAGGCCGTTACGGAACGGCTCCGTCGTGGAATCGTCGCGCTCGTGTCGAACACGGTCGCGTCGAACGGGTCGGACCGTGAATGAGCCGTCGGGATGTCCTCGAAACGAGGGCCGGTCGGAAGCTACCGGTCGCGGACCCGACCGGATCCGAACCCGGCGAACCGGGTCGGTGGGGACGCGGCGTCCTTGATCTCCGGTGTGCCCTCCGGGTGGACCGGTGACGCAGCCTCGCGAAACCGTACCGGAGCGGGTTCGGCGTTCGTGGGTCCCGCCACCGGGTCGGTTCCGTCGGTCGGTTCGTCCGTCGTCTCGCTGTCCCCAGCCAATCGCGGTCTGATCGTCACTGCGCCGTCCTCTCCGTCGATGATGAGTTCCATCGTGCGGTCTCCTTCACTTCTCATCTGGTGACGACGTAACGGACGTCGTAGCGAACCGATTGATTGGACTGACGGTTCTCGACTTTCACCAGGTAGTAGGTACCCGCCGAGTGGTTGTAGACCCCGTCGACCGAGCTCCGGACATACCCGTTTCCGGTGGTTGGGTGTGCCTGGAAGTCGATCGAGTACTGGCGCGCCCAGGGGCCCGACCACCGGTAGGAGGTCGCCCCCTCACCCAGCGCCCCCCTGAACGCCGTCCCCGTGATCCGGAGGTCGTCGGGCTCGACGAGGGACTGTGAGGTCATCACCGTCAGCGAACCGTGTTCTGCCTGGACCGCCCGCATCGGGATGCCGAGCGTGAGCTGTGTGCTGCCGGCGAACAGCAGGCTGGTGCCGTAGAGGCCCTCTGCCGTTTCGAAGCCCATGAGGCTCCCGCTGTCGCCGCCCGCACCCATCACCTCGAACACGTCGAGCCCGACGAAGTTCGCGATGCCTTTCGCCCCGAAGTTGATCGCGAAGTTCGCGTTCCGTGCGGTGCATCTCCCTTCCGTTACGGCGGTCGTTCGACCGCTCTTCGTGTGAACCCGACCGATCCGTGCTTCGCTCCAGCCGCGGAGGTTCTCGCGGAGTTCGAAGAGGTCGTACTGGAGGTGATCCGGAACGACCTCCACGAGCGCGCTGTCGGTCGTGTTCTCGCTCCCGCTACCGAACTCGATTTCGCCGAACTCCAGTAGCGTGCCGATGTCGTCATTCGGGCTCACACCGCCGTCGATCTTGCCCGGTTGCAGTACGGTGTCGCCGATGCTGGCGTCTCCACTGGCTGCCGCGACGTGGCAGTTGGTGAGAAAGACCATTTTCCCGTCTCGGTTCTCCAGTGGCGGTGTTCCGAGAGTGCCGGCGGTGACCTGCGGGTGGCCCACCGAGACGCCCGCCGGAGCGGGCCGCCACTTCTCCTTCCGATCGAGGTCCTCCGGGATAGCCAGCTCCCCCGACTCCTCGATTTCCAGTGTCGGGGAGTCCATCTCGAGCGGCGGTTCTGGCACCTCGACTGCCAGGGCTCGAATCTCGCCCGACTCGACTACGTCGGTCGAATAGGTCTCTCCATCGATCTCGATCTCCTCGGGCACGACGTCGTCCTCGTCCAGCTGCGATCGAGGGAGTTTGGTCTCGACGAAGACGATGACCGACTCCCGATCCGTCATCCCTTCCTCGTCCGTCTGCTTCAGGCCGATCCCCGTCCCCGTGACGTTCGCCAACGACTGAAGCTCGTCTCTGACCTCCTCCGGGAGGTCCTGTAGATCCATCGTATCGGTCATCTGTTTGATTCCTTCCTCGCCCTGTTTGGTTCAACTCAAACTTGGCAAATTGAGTAGATCTCAAAGAGTATTAAACCCGCTCCATGACACATCATGGTGTGTAGTAGCACGGATGCCGTTCGTCAGTTCCCCCGTTCGATCGCCGTGGTGGGGGCGGATTCACGGGTATCCGATCGATCAATCGTCCGGTCGTCCCCGCAGACCGGTCCGAC
>SKXI01000373.1 GCA_007128515.1 Halococcaceae archaeon
AACCCGATCGACGACACGAAGACCAACCGGACGTACCCCGGCGACGAGAACGGCACCTCCTCCGAACGGATCGCGCACGCGACGTTCTCCGCAGCGAAACGCGCTGACTACGCCCTCGACTTACACCAGGGCTCGACCAGTCGGATGCTGAACGAGGTCCGGGTCCGGTGTGGACGGCGCCACCGGCTCCACGAGGAGTGTCTCGAACTCGCGACGGTCTTCGGCTGTGGCTACGTCCTCGACCAGAAGGGTCCCGATGGCCAGCTCGCCCGCGTCGCCCCCGACGAGGGGATCCCCACCGTCGACCCGGAACTCGGCGGCTGTGTCGGCTGGGACGAGGAGTCGATCGAACTCGGCGTGCAGGGTATGTTCAACGTGCTCACCCACTACGGCTTCCTCGAGGGCGAGGTCACACAGGACCCGCAGACGCGAGCGACGGGGTTCGACCAGCACGGCTCGCCGGTCGGCGGGCTGGTCCACTGGGAGCACGAACTCGGCGACCGCGTGAGCCCCGGCGACCCGCTCTTTACGGTGACGGACGTCTTCGGGACGGAGAAGGAGACGGTCACCGCCGACTCCGCCGGGATCCTCTGGCGCTCGCGGCGGCTGCCGCAGGTCGCGACCGGCGAGTACGTCTGCTCGGTCGCGACCGGCGTGGACACCTGCTGATGAGCGAGAGAAGCGGGGTCGCGGGCCTGGTCTGTTCGGCCTGTTCCCGGACGTTCCCCGCGAGCCCGGACGAACCCTGGCGCTGTCCGTGCGGCGCGCCGCTCGAACTCGCCGCGATCGAGCGGCCCCCGGGCGAGCCACCGGGCGATCCCGACCGCGACGCCGGTCTCTGGACGTTCTCCGACCTGCTCTCGACACCCCGTGAAGTCACGCTCGGCGAGGGGTGGACGCCGCTGGTCGCGGTACCCGAACGGAACTGCTCGTTCAAACTGGAGTACGTCTTCCCCACGGGCAGTTTCAAGGACCGCGGCGCCGCGACGGTCCTCTCGCGGGCGGCGGCGCTGGGCGTCGACCGGGTGGTCGAGGACTCCTCGGGCAACGCGGGTGCGGCGATCGCCACCTACGCCGCCCGGGCGGGGATCGACGCGGAGATCTACGTCCCGGCCGGGGTGAAGGAGTCGAAACTGGCGGCGATCGAACGCGCCGGTGGGCGGGCGGTGCGGGTCGAGGGGTCGCGGGCGGAGGTCACCGAGGCGTGCGTCGAGGCGGTAGATGGGGAGAAGGCGTGGTACGCGAGCCACGCGTGGAACCCCGCGTTCTTCGACGGCACCCAGACCGTCGCGTTCGAGGTCTGTGCCCAGCGCGACTGGCAGGCCCCCGACGCGTTCGTGAGCCCGCTCGGCCACGGAACGCTCTTCCTGGGCGCGTATCGTGGCTTCCGCGCGCTCTACGACGCTGGGTGGATCGATCGGGTGCCGACACTGCTCGGCGCGCAGGCGGCGGGCTACGCCCCGCTCGCCGAGACGCTCCACGGCGACAGCGAGGGGAGAAACGAGATCGCGGACGGTATCCAGATCACGGAGCCCGTACGGAGAGAGCAAATTCTCGCGGCGATCGCCGAGACCGACGGTGACGCCATCGCGCTCTCGGAGGACGCCGTGAGGACCGAACTCGATCGACTCCACCGAGACGGGTTCTACACCGAGCCGACCTGCGCGGTCGCACCTGCGGCGCTCTCCGTGTACCGGGCACGAGGGGTGGTCGGCCCCGAGGACGACGTGGTCGTCGCGCTCACCGGGAGCGGGCTCAAGACGTAGCGGATCGACTGTCGACGCTACCCCCTCGCTCCGGGCGACTCGGTGCCCGAGGGACGGCAAGCGGCCCTATCCCCCTCGAGAGACGCGGGCCCAAACGAATCAGTTCGAAGGTATCGTCACTCACGACGCCGAACGGGCGGCCGGTGAGTCGCCAGACCGGTTCGCTCTCACCGTGGCGGTCAGAGGAGCGCCGTGATGATCGCGAGGATGACGAACGCGATGATGAACCACTTCGCGATGTTCATCGATATCCCGGCGACGCCGCCCGCCCCGAGTGCGGCGGCGACGATCGCGAGGATCGCGAAGAGGATCGCGAGTTCGATGAAACTCCCCTGCATGACGACGGCGTTCTCGGCGATCGACCACAGGACCGTCGACGGGCCGACACTCAGTCCGCTCATCGGTCGCACTCCACGCCGCGCTCGTTTCCGGTGGCTACTGTATCCGGGTAGTTCATGGGTCTTCGACCGGTGTCGGTACACGGTAGTTCGAATAAACGATAGTGCCTGCGATGGCCGACAACGGCGTCCGGAGCGGTTTTCGTCTCGAAACGGATTTCGGGATCGCGGACCCACAGCGGCGACACTCTCGAACGACGTACGATCGAGAGGAGGGGGCGTGCGGATAGACTCCCGCTTTTCGTACCGGGAGGATCCCCGTCTCACCAGCGGATCGAACCGATCGAAAAAGCGGCCCCAGGACGAGCCCCCTCCACTCCGTTCGGGTGGCCGAGGGCCTTCGGGGTTCGTGAACCGACCGGGCTCGACGTGGTGGACGCAGTCGGCGTACCGACCACGCGCCGATGCCGGTTCGAAGAGAACCGGTTCGGGTGGCGAGCTCGGAGGTGGACCGATACGGACTGTTGTCGTCTCTTACCGGTGATTCGCTGACCGCTCGGACGATGACCGGTAAAACGCACGACAGTCCGTACGACTGGCGTTACATCCGAGCCTGACCGGGCTCGATGTTGTCGACGGTGACCGCGAGGTCGAGCGCGGGTTCGTCGGCCGCGTAGCCGATCGCCCACGCCGAGTAGACGGTCCCTTCTTCGAGTTCGACG
>SKXI01000239.1 GCA_007128515.1 Halococcaceae archaeon
CGGCGCTCCCCTACCTCGAGGAGGGCGATACGATCGTCAACACGACCTCCGTGGTGGCCTACGAGGGCAAGGAGGTCCTCGTCGACTACGCCTCGACGAAGGGGGCGATCGTCGCGTTCACGCGCTCGCTCTCGGGCCAGGTCGCAGACCAGGGGATCCGCGTCAACCAGGTCGCGCCGGGACCGATCTGGACGCCGCTGATCCCGGCGACGATCGGGCAGTCAGATCCCGAGGCCGTCACGGAGTTCGGGCAGGACGTCCCCCTGGGTCGGCCCGGCCAGCCGAGCGAACTCGGCCCGGCGTACGTCTACCTCGCGAGCGAGGACTCCTCGTACGTGAGCGGGCAGACGATCCACGTCAACGGCGGCTCGGTCGTGAACGGTTAGCGACGGTGTTCGTGCGGATCAGCGGTCGATCCGGACCTCGTCGCCGATCCCGACGCCGAACGCGTCGATACCGCGGCCGTCGTTCACCGCGAGTTCGACGTTTCCGTGGCCGCCGACCGTGACGAGCGCCTCGCCCGGCGCGACGTGCGCGTAGCTTCGTTCCGCGGGGACGCGCGTGCCGTTCACCGCGACCTCCTCGCCGAACCGCTCCGCTACGAACTCGCCGGCGACGTTCGTGATCGCGGTCCCGAAGCCGTCGACGACGAGCACCTCGCCGCGGGCGCTCTCGCCTTCTATCTCGGGGTCCGGGAACGAGAGGTCCTCGTACTCCTCCGTCCCGGAGAGCCACTCGATCCCCTCGAGGGCGTCGACCCCTTCCTCGTGGACACCGGCGGCCGCCGGCGCGAAGGCGTCCCGGCCGTCGAACGTCGCGCCGGCACGGTCGGTTCCGGGGAACCCGTCTGCACCTGGATCGATCTCGAACGCCTCGATCGCGTCTCCCGATCCGTTGGACTCCGAGCCCTCCTCGGTGAGTTCGCGGGCCGCGGGGAGCGAGAGCCCGTTGTCCGGACAGACGAGCGCGTGGTCGCCTGCCCGGAGGACGATCCCCCGTCGATCCGTGCCGACGCCGGGGTCGACGACCGCGAGGTGGACCGCCGGCGGGAACGTCGGGAGGATCTGGGCGAGCCAGAACGCGGCGGTTCTGACGTCGCCCCGGGGGAGGTCGTGGGCGATATCGACGAGTCGGGCGTCCGTCCGGGAGAGGATCACGCCGCGCATCGCGGCGGGGTACGGCGAGCCGAAGTCGGAGGCGAGCGTGATCATTCCCAGTCGTTCCCGTTCGCGTCGTTTCTGCTCACCCGACGGAGCCGTTCGATGCCGTCGATCTCGTCGACGACGTCCTCGACCGGGGCCGGGACGAGATCGCGCCAACCGTCGTCGGCGATCATCCGTTCCCTGACGTTCGACCCCTCCAGCACCTCCCGGTCGAACATCGGCGACTGTCTGACCTCGACACTCGCCTCGGAGAACAGCTGGATGACGAGCGGGTTGTTCGAGTAGGCGACCTCGAACCGGGGGCTCATCGACTGGACGTGGCTCGTCCAGACGGAGTTCCTGTCCAGGTCCTCGATCGGCACCGCGTAGGTGACGAGGTCGAACTCGACGAGCGACTTCGTGATCATCATGATGCGCTCGCCGGCGGTGAACGGGTCGGTGTCGGTGTGCGAGGCGTCGGCGCTCCCGATGCCGAGGACGAGTTCGTCGACGTCGTCGTCCTCCGCGATGCGCGTGACCATGCGGTGGTGACCGGTGTGGTACGGTTGGAAGCGACCGACGTAGATCCCCCGGGTCATACCCGGGGGTCGACGGCGACCGTCAAAAGCGTGACGAGATCGGGAGCCCCGTCAGACACGGCCTCTTCGGTGGGTTTTCCCGGCCACCGGGCGCACGATGAGGGAGAAAGTATATCAGTCGAGCGGCCTTCAAAACAGGTACGGAAACGCATTCTATGAGCAAGGAGACCGATTCGGACGAGTACCCTCCGACGGTGGAGGCGAACGAGGTCGATCGATCGGAGGCCGACGGGGAAGGATCGGCCACCGACGAGGCCAGTGACGACTCCGCTCGGGACGGGGAGACCGACGACGGTGGACTGCTCGACGACCTGGGCAGCGACGTCGGCGTCGACGACGAGCTCGTCGTCGAGGACGAGCCCGACGAGGACGACCTCCTGGGTGGGCTCCGCATCGAGTCCACCGCCGACATCGAGGTACCCGAACGGCTCGTCGATCAGGTGATCGGACAGGACCTCGCCCGTGAGACGGTGATGAAGGCCGCCGAACAGCGCCGACACGTGCTGATGATCGGCTCGCCGGGGACGGGGAAGTCGATGCTGGCGAAGGCGATGAGCGCCCTCCTGCCGAACGAGGAGCTCCAGGACGTCCTCGTCTACCACAACCCGGACGACGGCAACGAGCCGAAGGTCCGGACGGTTCCCGCGGGAAAGGGCGAACAGATCGTCGACGCGCACAAGGAGGAGGCGCGAAAGCGCAACACGATGCGGACGATCCTCATGTGGCTGATCATCATCGTGATCCTCGGCTACTCGCTGTTCATCGGGAACATCCTCCTGGGGATCATCGCCGCGGCGATCATCTACGTCGCGTTCAAGTACGCCTCTCGGGGCTCGGACGCGATGGTGCCGAACCTGCTCGTCAACAACGGTGACCACACCACGGCGCCGTTCGAGGACGTCACGGGAGCCCACGCCGGCGCGCTGCTCGGCGACGTCCGTCACGACCCGTTCCAGTCGGGTGGGATGGAGACGCCGAGTCACGACCGCGTCGAGCCCGGCGGCATCCACAAGGCGAACAAGGGCGTGCTGTTCATCGACGAGATCAACACGCTCGACGTGAAGTCCCAGCAGCACCTGATGAC
>SKXI01000105.1 GCA_007128515.1 Halococcaceae archaeon
CCGAGCGGCCCCACGTCGACGCCCTTGTCGTACTCCGCGAGCACGTTTCGTGCCTCGATCTCGCGGGTCAGCCCGGCGACGGTGAACGACTCGGTCACCGTCTGCTCCTCGACGCGGCGCTCGTCGTAGCCCGTCTCCGAGAGCGTCCGCTCGTCCGCCTCGGCCGGCTCCGCCTCGAACCGGAGCGAGTCGTCGCCCGTGACGAACCCGACGCACCCGGCGGTCGAGGCGAGCGTTCCGGCCGCCGCGAGACCGACCGCCCGTCGTGAGAGTTTCATCGACCGCTAATGTTCTACGGTATCGTATACGTTTTCTGGCTACGGACGCTTCGGCAGGCCCTAATCGATCACTCGGGCAGCCGGTAGGTCGGCCCGTCAACACCGTCCTCGACCGTCACCCCGAGCCGTTCGAGGTCCTCCCGGAGCGCGTCGGCCCGGTCGTACGCGCCGGCCTCCCGTTCCTCCTCCCTGAGCGAGACGACCAACCCGACGAGCTTCTCGGCGAGTTCGACCGTGCCGTCGGCCCCGCCGACGAACGTGAACCCGAGGACCGACCCGCCGAACTCCTCGATCGTCTCGATCGCACGGGTGAGCCCACGGTAGTCGTAGCGCTCGGTCGCGTCCGCGTGCCGGTTGACCGCGCTCGCGACCGACAGCAACGCGGCGATCGCCTCGCGCGTGTTGAAGTCGTCGTTCATCCCCGCGACGAACGCCTCGCGGGCGCTCTCGACCGTCTCCCGTAGCTCGCCGTCATCGACCTTCGTCCGCGCGTCGGGGCCGTCCACGAGGTCGACTGCCCGTTCGTACGCCCTGGAGAGTCGCTCCCACCTGTCTTCGGCCTCCGAGAGCGCCGCCTCGCTGTAGGTCTGGCGACTGGAGTACGACGTCGAGAGCAGGAACATCCGGAGTACGTTCACGCCGAAGCGATCGACGGCGTCCTCCACGGTGAAGAAGTTCCCCAGACTAGATGACATCTTCTCGCCGTCGGTCTCGAGCAAGCGGACGTGCAGCCAGTAGCGGGCGAACTGCTCGCCCGTGGCGGCCTCGCTCTGGGCGATCTCGTTCTCGTGGTGCGGGAAGACGAGGTCCTGGCCGCCGACGTGGAGGTCGATCGACTCCCCCAGGTGCGTCATGCTCATCGCCGAGCACTCGATATGCCAGCCGGGTCGGCCCTCGCCCCACGGCGAGTCCCAGGTCTGTCCCACGGGTGGCTCCTCCGGGAGCTCCTCTCTGTGTTCGGCGAGCGCCTCCGGGGAGACGCCGCCCGCCTTCCAGAGCGCGAAGTCGGCGGGGTGGCGCTTCTCGCCGGTCTCCTCGCCCTGTGACTCCATTCCCTCTATCTCCTGGTTCGAGAGTTTGCCGTACTCTTCGAACGCGGTGACGTCGAAGTAGACCGACCCGTTCGACTCGTAGGCGTAGCCCCGCTCGACCAGCCGTTCGATCAGGTCGACGATCTCGGGGACGTGTTCCGAGACCCTGGGATAGACCTCCGCACGCAGGAGGTTGAGCGAGCGCATCGCCGTGAGTGTCCGGTCGATCATCTCGTGTGCGACGCCCGCCTCGTTCTCGCCTACCTCGCCGACGCGGGCGACGATCTTCTCGTTCACGTCGGTGAAGTTCTCGACGTGCCGGACGTCGTAGCCCAGCCAGGAGAGCCAGCGGTGCATGACGTCGACGTGGACCCAGGCGCGGGCGTGGCCGAGGTGGGGGAGGTCCGAGACGGTGAGCCCACAGGAGTAGAGCAAGACCGAATCCGGGTCCCGTGGCTCGAACGGCTCGGTCTCGCCCGTGAGCGTGTTGGACACCCTGAGGCTCATCGCTCACCGAGAGGCCCGCGGGCGGTTAAAAAGCGTCGAACCGGTCCGGCCACAAGGGCTATGCGCGAACGCCGTGTGCCCCCGGTAATGTCCCTCCAGGCCAGGCTCCGGACGCGAACCGGCGTCCTCGCATCGGTCGCCGTCCTCGCGTTGGTCTACGAGGCTGCGACCGGTGGGCCGAGCGTCCACGACCTGAAGCGACGGACGCGGGCGACCGCGGCGATAGCCGGGTTCGAGGCGAAGCGGAGGGCCGGACTCGTCCCCACACCCGATCTGCCGGCCGGCTGGGAGTACACCCTCCGTGGACGCTGGGCGCTCATGCGCTCTGCGGGTGCCGACCGCTCGCACGTCACGGTCAGACCCTCGCGCGAGGGGTTTCGCGTCGCCGCACTCGTCGAAGAGGGGGGCGAGCGCTCGCGGACCGAACTCACCGACGAGCCGATCCCGTTCGGCGACGCTCTCGATCTCGCGGTCGGCCACGTTCGGACCGTCGCTGCCGAGCGTCGAACGGGCTCCTAGGTTCGGAGGAGCTCGACCGTCAGTTGGTCCCGTAGTCCGGGACTGTCGAAGTCGGCATCGGACGCAGCGAGGGGCTCGTCACGATGGATCGCCGTCCCGGCGACGAACGCGTCGCGCGCGGAGAGGGGTTCCCCGTGTCGGTGGAGCCTGTCCTGTAGTTCGGCTGCGATACGAGCACACTCGGCGGTCGTTTCGACGACCGTCAGCCACGCCAACGCGCGGTCGACCGCGTCGAAGTCGGCCGGTTCGGACCTGTAGACCTCACCCTGGTACACCTCGAACAGTACCAGCGGTGGGACGATCGCTCGTTCGCTGGATCGTGCCTCGACGTACGCTACGGCGGCCTCGGCCCCATCCAGGTAATCGATGAGGACGCTGCTGTCGAAGAGCGTCATCGATCGCCGACGTCACGTTTCGTCGCCAGACGTGCCTCGCGCGCCCGCTCGGCCGCATCCGAACCGTCCCACAGACCGGCCCCCCGTCGCACGGACCGCCGCCGGTCTGCCACGAGCCGTGAGAGGAGTTCGTCGAACGTCTCGTCCTCTCTCTTCAGTGCGGAGAGCGCGGCGTGAGTGTCCTCTTCGACCCTGATGCTCTTGCTCACGAGTTCTGTATACGGGCCCGTATACAAACCGGTTTCGACGAACGGCGTGCCCTTCGAAGTACATAAGCCGCTCTCGCCGCTAGATCGACCCATGCAAGCGCTGGTGATCGTCGCCCACGGTTCGCACCTGAACCCGGACTCGAGCACGCCGACGTACGACCACGCGGACGCGATCCGCGCGACCGGCGCGTTCGACGAGGTTCGCGAGGCGTTCTGGAAGGAAGAGCCCTCCTTCCGCGAGGCGCTCCGGACGGTCGAGGCGGAGGAGGTCTACGTCGTCCCGCTGTTCATCAGCGAGGGCTACTTCACCGAGCAGGTGATCCCCCGGGAGATGCGTCTAGAGGAGTGGGACGTCGCCGACTGGGGCTCGGAGGACGGCGTCAGCGCGAGTTCGGCGACCTACGAGGCGGCGGACGTCGAGAAGACGATCCACTACTGCGGGCCGGTCGGCACCCACGAGGTGATGAGCGACGTGATCGTCCGGCGGGCGGAGTCGGTGACCGGCGATCCGGAGGTCGGAGCCGGCTTCGGACTCGCCATCGTCGGCCACGGCACGGAACGAAACGAGAACAGCGCGAAGGCGATCCACTACCACACCGAGCGGATCCGTGAGATGGGCCGCTTCGACCAGGTCGAGGCCGTCTTCATGGACGAGGAGCCGGAGGTCGACGACGTCACCGAGTTCTTCGACAGCGAGGATATCGTCGTCGTCCCGCTGTTCGTCGCCGACGGCTTCCACACCCAGGAGGACATCCCCGAGGACATGGGGCTGACCGACGACTTCCGGGAGGGCTATCCGGTACCGGGCGAGGTCGACGGTCACCGGATCTGGTACGCCGGGGCGGTCGGCACCGAGTCGCTGATGGCGGACGTCGTCCTCGAGCGGGCCGCGGAGGCGGGCGCCGATATAGGCGACGCCAGGACGCGGATCGAGGAGCGAAGCGCGCCCTCCGTCGCGGGTGAGTGAATGAACGACGCCCAGGTCGAGGCGCTGGTCGAGGCGGCCGAGGAGGGCGTGGAGATCGACGGGCTTCGGATCGCCCAGGAGCGTTCGGGCTACCGGTTCGAGACCCCCGAGAGGACCCACGAGGGGCTCTCGGGGTCGGAGCTCCGGACAGCGGCCGAGGAGAGCCCGTGGTTCGTCTCGAACTGGCACTACTGGACCCACGTCGTCGGCGGTCCCGAGAGCGCCCGCCACGAGTACCTCCGCTGGGTCGAGGGCGCCGACGACCACGCGGTCCCCGAGCGCTACGAGGCGCTCTCGACCGGCCTGACCCGCGAGTGGGGCCAGCTCTCGATCACCGCGACGCTCGCCGACGACGGCGTCCGGCGTTACGACCTGCGACACGTGGCCGACGGGGATCGGGCCGAGGAGGACCTCGAGACGCACGTCGACCCGCTCGACGCCCGACGGATCGCGACCTACGACGACGACGGCCGATACCGGCCGCTCTCGACCGCGCCGACGCTCCGAACCGGCTGGGTCTACCCGGACCTCGACGGCCGCGCACTCGTCGAGACGGTGGAGTTCCTCTACCCCGCGACGGTCGAGAACTGGAACCGGGAACGCCGGGGCGAGCTAGATATCACCCACTTCCGCGAGACGGCCGAGCGCCAGACCGGGATCTACTCGATCGTCGAGGGACTCTCGGTCGAGGAACTGGAAGCCGCCGCGGAGGCCTGCTGTGTCGACTCGCAGTGTCTCAAGCGGCGGATGTGGGACGAGGACGAGGAGACGCCGCTCGACGTCCCGCGAGGGGAGGAGGCCTTTCCCTGCCGGGAGCCCTGCTCGCTGCTGGTCACCGCCGCCCGGAAGTTCGTCACGCTCGGCCGCGAGGAGACCCGTTCCTACGAGTTCGAGCTGACGCCGACGGAGAAAGAACAGATAGAGGGGATCATCGACGCGGTCGCCGACGGCCGCGTCGGCGAGATCCGCGAGGCGGACCTGAACGACGGCGCGAACCGCTATCGCGCGCGATACCTCCGGGCGCTACGCGGCGGGGAACACGGCCTCTCGAACACGCCGACGTACCCCGAGGACCACGACTAGAGCGACCCCTCCGAGAGGAGGTAGCTCGCGGCGACGAGCCCGGCGACGACGAGCACGCCCACGCTCGCGGCGATGCTCTCGGCGACCAGGCCGACGACGAGCGCGAGCGCGAGGACGACCGCCGCGAGCACGCCGACGAGCAGCGATCCCCCGAGGCGGGGTCGCCCGCTCCCCGATCGGGACGGAGGGGTGGGTGCCTTCCGTCGCCCGCGCTGGGGGACGCCGAGGCGCTCGTCGACCTCCACCCGTGGCTCCCTCGTCGGTGGTGTCTCGCTGATCGTCACGGCCACGTGCGCGCGCTGTGCGCCGTAGCCGGTGACGACCGAGAGTCGACCGGTCGTCGGTGCGGCCTCGCCGTCGACGGAGACCCGGACACGGTAGACCGCGCCCGCCTCGACGAAGTAGTTCCCGCCGCCGTCGACCGACGCCGCTCGCGAGAGGTCGTCGTCGAGGCTGAGGTGGACGTGGGTCGCCTGGCCGGCGTTCTCTATCTCGACGATGAACGACCGATCGGTCTCGAACTCCTCGGTACCGATCGCTATCTCGTGGACCGCGTCGCGGTTGATCACGACCGGGAGCGTCTGCGACACGTCTGACCCCTCGCAGGGGGGTGAAAAAAGCGTCACGGTACGCGCGGTCGATCGGCCGAAGGCGGTTCAGAGCGCCTCTCGCCACCGTAGACCGACGATTCGTCGTCGCTGGAGTGATATATCAGCGTCGTTCGTTTCGGAAAGAGAATAGGTTACTCGTCGCGCATGTCCGGCGGGAGCAGGTTCGGAATGCCGTCTTCGATCGGGTACGTCTCGCCACACTCCGTACAGACGAGACGGCCGGCGACGACCTCGTCGCCGTCCTGGACGTCCACCCTGAGCTCGAGTTCGGACTTGTCCAGCGGGCAGCAGATGATCTCCATCAACGACTCCTTCACGCCGTCTCACCCACGCGTCTCATGGCCGGAGGACGGACGCCGGCGAGAAAAGCGTGACGGGTTCCCCCGGGTTCAAAAGGGGAGGAGGCGAAGCGACCGGTATGAGAGAAGCGGTAATCATCGCCGGCGGGCGCTCGACGCGTTTCGGCGAGCGGGACAAGGCCGTCGCCTCGCTCGCTGGCGTTCCGATGATCCGGCGGGTCGCCGATCGGGTACTGGACGCGACCGACCGGCTCGTCGTGAACTGTCGAGAGGACCAGCGCGAGGCGATCGGCGAGGCGCTTGGCGGGTACGAGAACCCGGTCACGTTCGCGATCGACCGGGAGCCCGACGTCGGGCCGATGGCGGGCATCAGGACCGGACTCGCCGCCGTCAAGGCCGAGTACGCCGCCGTGGTCGCCTGCGACATGCCGTTCGTCGATCCGGGGTTCCTGGCGTATCTCTTCGAGCGTGCCGACGGCCACGACGCCGCCGTCCCGCGACCCGAGGACGGCTGGTACCAGACCACGCAGGCGGTCTTCCGGGCACGTGCGATGGTCGATGCGTGCGACCGGGCGCTCGCTGCCGGCGAACGGAAGATCGTCGGCCCGCTGTTCGACCTCGACTACGTCGTCGTCACCGAAGAGGAGATCGCCGCACACGCGGCCGAGGGGACGTTCGAGAACCTGAACACCGAACGGGAGCTTCGACGTGCCGCCGCACGGATCGACCGACGCTCCGAGTAGCCGTTAATAACTCTCTAACGTGGTTAACAGGCATCATAATGATCGATGGACCCCAACTCCCATCCGGGGAACCACTCTATGACAATGCAAGCGGTAGTGTACCAGGGACCACACGAGGTCGCCATCGAGGACGTCGAGGAGCCGGAGCTCCAGCACCCGAACGACGTGGTGATCGACATCACGACGTCGTGTATCTGCGGGTCGGACCTCCACATGTACGAGGGCCGGACCGACGCCGAGCCGGGGATCGTCTTCGGCCACGAGAACATGGGGGTCGTCACGGACGTCGGCGACGGCGTGAGCACGCTCGAGGAGGGCGACCGGATCGTCCTCCCGTTCAACGTCGCCTGCGGGTTCTGTCAGAACTGTGAAGAGGGCTACACCGGGTTCTGTACGAACGTCAACCCCGGCTTCGCCGGCGGGGCCTACGGCTACGTCGCGATGGGGCCCTACAAGGGCGGGCAGGCGGAGAAACTCCGCGTACCCTACGCGGATTTCAACGCGCTGAAACTGCCCGAGGGCGACGAACACGAGGACTCGTTCTCGCTGCTCGCGGACATCTTCCCGACGGGCTGGCACGGGACCGAACTCGCGAACCTCAAACCGGGCGAGTCGGTGGCGATCTTCGGCGCCGGGCCGGTCGGCGCGATGGCCGCCTACAGCGCGCACATCAAGGGCGCCGCGGAGATCTACACCGTCGATCGCGTTCCCAGTCGGTTGGACGCCGTCGAGGAGAACTGCGACGCGATCCCGATCAACTTCGAGGAGGGCGACCCAGTCGAACAGATCAAGGACGAACACGGTGGGCCGGTGGACAAGGGCGTCGACGCGGTGGGCTACCAGGCGATCGACCCCGAGACCGACCCGGGCGACGACGCCTACGACCCGGCGCGCGAGAACCCGGCGGTCGTGCTGAACCAGCTGATCCAGGTCGTCCGGCCGACGGGCGAACTCGGGATCCCGGGGCTGTACGTCCCGAGCGATCCGGGCGCGCCGGACGAGATGGCCGCCCAGGGGCGGCTGGGGATCGACTTCGGGAAGTTCTTCGAGAAGGGGCTGAAGTGTGGGACCGGCCAGTGCAACGTCAAGCAGTACAACCGGTACCTGCGCGACCTGATCATCGAGGGGAGGGCCGATCCGAGCTTCATCGTCTCGCACCGCGTGGGCTTAGAGGAAGCCCCCGAGATGTACGAGGCGTTCGACAACCGCGAAGAGGGCGTCACGAAGGTCCTGCTCGAGCCCTAGACGATCCGATCCACGGTTTCTTTCGACGCTATCCTCTGAGCCACGCCTTCGGGTGTTCGGCTCTGAGGTGGTCCTGGTACCTCCTCGCGAGCCGTGCGTGTGAACTCGCCTCGGTCGTCCAGGCACAGAACTCGCAGGCACCGGTGAGCGTCGCCCGGTCGTCCGACGGGAGGGTGGGGCCGCGCGGGCCGGTTGGCATGGGACCCCTACCCGCCGACGCCGGATCAACCCGTCGGCGACAACGGTTTTGACCTCCACCGCGTACCGTCGGGTGAATGTGTCAGTACTGCGGCTACGGACAGAGCGAGGGGTGGGACGCCCTGCTGGAGTACGACGAGACGTACAAGCGAGTCCGGAGGAAGGACAGTTACGGCTTTCACGAGTCCTGGGACGAGCTCCGAGAGCAGTTCTAGCGCCAGAGGGCCGCTACGGCGGCTCCCGAACGTTCGTCTCGAGCGAAGGGGTGAAACGTCCACTCACGAGAACCGCATACCGTTCACAGTCTCGCCCGAACGGTGGTAACGCAAACGGCTTTTGAATCGTGTGGTCCATACTCCGTCGATGGACGCCATCTCCGAACTCAGACAACGAGAAGTGGAGACCTATTTCGACGTGATCGCTCGCGGTGGTTCCCGGCGGCTGCTCCGGGCCCGGTCGTTCCACAATCTGGGGGAGTGGGGCCACGAGGATTACGAGCGATTGTCGGACACGCTACTCGGCGTGAATTCGACGTGTAGCTTCTCGTTCCTCGGGAGGGATGCCCAGCGCTACTCGGAAACGATCGAGGGGCTCGACGACGCCGGCCACGAGATCGTCCTTCACGGCTATCGCCACGTGGCCTGCGCCGACATCGAGTACGACCTCGCTCACGAGAACCTCTCACGCGGTCTGAACACGATCGAGGACGCCGCCGGCGTCGCTCCTCGGGGATTCATCGCACCCCGGCAGGACGTGAACGCCGCGACGCTCGACGTGATCGAGGAGCTCGGAATCGAGTGGGTTCTCGGTCGTACCGACGCGGAGATCCCCCCCGAAATCGACTTCCTCGAGCCGGCCCATCCGTACGACCTGCTCATGCTCAACGACGGTGACGAACCACCGGAGGCGTTCGATCGCATCTCCGAGCAGACCCGACCGGGGGCTGCGTTACTGTTCCACCCGAACATGCTCGAGTACTACGACGCGCTCGGGGAGTTCGGGGAGTGGATCGCCGACACGACTCCCGTCTCGATCGGGACGCTCTTCGAGGAGGGCGGTGTGGGTCTGATCAACGACGCCATGAGGCCGCTTCGGATCACGTGAACTCGGCAGGCGTCGATCCGATACCGGCGGTCTCGATACGGTGCAAACGGTTTCTCTCCCCCGGGTCCAGTCGAATCGACCGTTTCGAGCCGTCTGAGCGCCCGTTGCCGACCGACCCTTCTCCGTGGTGAGAACTGTCACTGCGTTCGCGCGCTCGATCACCGGGGGAACGGATCCGCCGTCCGCGGGACGTGACCGCGTTCGTCCTCCTCAGCGAGACACGCGTCCAGTCGCTCCCCGATCGCCCCCTCGTCGATCCCCCGGCCGATGAAGACGAGTTCCGACCGGGGGTCGTCCCGCTCCGGATCCCAGCGGCCGATCGGGCCCGCACGGACGGCATCTCCGGCCTGGCTGAACCCCATCACCGCCTCCTCGCGCCCGGCGATCAGGAATATCCCTTTCGCGCGGATGATCGACTCGTCGTCGGCGAACGCCGAGAACGCCTCGTCGAGACGTCCGGGGTGAAACGGCTCTCGGTACCTGACGACGAACGACTCGACGCCGAAGGCGGTCGCCGGCGAGTGATCGTGGTCGTCGTGGTCGCCACCCTCGCGGGCGTGTGCGAGTTCGCGCTTCCAGCCCGCAGAGCGCTGCATCTCCGCGAGGTCGAACCGGCCGGTGTCGAGGATCCGATCCGGGTCGATCGCCGAGAACTCAGTCCGCACGATCTCCGCCCGTGGTGCCAGCCGCGAGACGACCGTCTCCACCCGGTTCATCGCCCCCTCCGAGAGGCGGTCGCGTTTGTTGAGCAAGAGGACGTCACAGCACTCGACCTGGTCGATCATCACCTCGGTCGGGTGTCTCCCTTCCGCGTCGACGCGCTCGTCGCGCTCGGGGAGGTCGCCGTCGCCGAACGCCGCGTCGAACTGCGCGGCGTCGATCACCGAGACGAGCGTGTCGAGGCGAAAGGCCGAGAGCTCCTCGCTGTCGAGGAACGTCTTCGCCACGGGGACAGGCTCGCTGATGCCGGAGGACTCCACGAGCAGGTACTCGAACGCGCGGCTCTCGGCGAGGCCTTCGACCGCGTCGACGAGGTCGCCGCGGAGCTCACAACAGATGCAGCCGTTCGAGAGGTCGACGATCCCCTCGGACTCGCTCTCGCGGGCGACGAGGTCGGCGTCGACGTTCACCTCGCCCATGTCGTTGACGAGCACCGCGATCCGCTTCTCTGTCGTCTCGAGGACGTGGTTCACGAGGGTGGTCTTGCCCGCCCCGAGGTAGCCGCTCACGACCGTCACCGGGATCGGCTCCGCTCCTGTCATGGCTGAACACTCCGGCGGATCGGGCAAAAGCGTGTCGTGGCGACGCCTCGCTCCGGTCGGTCCGCCTGCCCGTGGGGTCGACAGTCGAACGTACACGTACGTTTACAAGAACGCCGTCGAATCGGTATGGACCGGGCGACCCGGAGGGGGAACGGACTCGGCGGTTCGGGCGACGCCGGATCGGGAGGCACCGATCGGGTTGGCTCGGCAGGTGCCGGAACCCACGTGGATCGAAGACGGCGGTCGAGCCTCGAGTGGCTCACGTCGGGGCGACCGACGATGCCGCCCGAAACGGCTCGGCTCAACGCGACGTCGTGGACGGC
>SKXI01000235.1 GCA_007128515.1 Halococcaceae archaeon
AACGAAGGTAATTCTTAAGTCCGGCGCGGAGAGAGGTGAGAGGGAGGGTCGGTGGTCTAGTCTGGCTATGACACCTCCTTCACACGGAGGAGATCGGCGGTTCGAATCCGCCCCGACCCATTTCTCGTCGGCGTAATTCAGCGAGCGAAGCGAGCCGATGACGCCGACGGAAATGTTCACGGACGGATTCGAATCAGGGAGTGAAGCGAGCGCAAGCGAGCGGAACGACCGCGGTTCGAATCCGCCCCGACCCATATTCCGGTCGCGAGCACACTCGTGAGCGACCGGTTTGGACTCGGTCGGATTCGAATCAGGGAGTGAAGTGAGCGCGAGCGAGCGGAACGACCGCGGTTCGAATCCGCCCCGACCCATGTTATGGCCGCGAGCTCTCCCGCGAGCGGCCAGTCTGGACTCGGTCGGATTCGGACCGGCCCACGTCACCGATCGATGCTCGGGCCGCACTTCTCGCTTGGAAAGTGATAAGACTGGACACACCGTCTATCGGCCCGATACGATCCATGGAGCGCCCACCGACAGCCGACCGACCGTTGAGCGCATACGCTGACCTGCTCGGCGGAGACCGCCTCGATAGTCTGAGAGAACGGGGCGAGAGCCTCTCCGACACGCGGGTGTGTCACGTCAACTCGACGGCCTCCGGTGGCGGGGTCGCCGAACTGCTCCGCTCGCTCGTCCCCCTGTTCGAGGACGTGGGGGTGGAGACCGACTGGGCCGTGATGGAGGCCGACGAGCCCTTCTTCGACGTGACCAAACAGATCCACAACGGGCTCCAGGGCGATGACGAACCGCTCACCCCGGAGATGTACGAGACCTACCGGGAGACGACCGAGCGCAACGCGCACGCGTTCTCGGGCGAGTACGACGTGGTCGTCCTCCACGACCCACAACCGCTGGGGATGATCGGAGCCCTCCGGGAACGGTTTCCCGACACCCGGTTCGTCTGGCGCTGTCACATCGACTGCACCGCCGCCACGGAGCCGTACCTGGACCTCCTCTCGAGCCACCTCGAACACGTCGACCACGCGGTGTTCAGCCGGGAGGTCTACGGGGAGACGATCGGGATCGAGCCCCGGTCGATCGTCTACCCCGCGATCGATCCGCTGACGGAGAAGAACCGACCGCTCACAGAGAGCGAGGAGCGGGCCGAACGCGAGCGCCTCTCGGCGGTCCCGTTCGAGGGCGAGGAACCGATCCTGACACAGGTCTCCCGGTTCGACCCGTGGAAGGATCCACTCGGGGTGATCGAGGCGTTCAGGGAGGTCCAGCGAGAGGTTCCGGGCGCACAGCTGGTGCTGCTCGGGGGGATGGCCGACGACGACCCGGAGGGGCGGGAGGTGTACGAGCGCGTGCTCGCGGAGGCGGGCGAGGACGCCAGTGTCCACCTGCTGACGAACGAACCGGATCTGACGGTGAACTACGTCCAGCGCCGTTCGGACGTGGTCGTCCAGAAGTCGATCCGGGAGGGGTTCGGCCTCGTGGTCTCGGAGGCGCTCTGGAAGCGGACGCCGGTGGTCGCCTCGCGCGTGGGCGGCATCCCGCTCCAGATCGACGACGGCGAGACCGGCTACCTCACCGATCCGGACGACACCGGGGCGGTCGCCGACCGGGTCACGCGATTGTTCAGCGAGCCGGCGCTCCGGGAGCGACTCGGGGAGAACGCACGAGAGCACGTCAGAGACCGGTTCCTGCTACCGAGACAGCTCGGCGACTATCTCGACCTGTTCGGGCGCCTCGACTGAACGCCGGTCTCCGGACTCATACCGATGGGTGCGAGCCGTTCCCGTACCGACCCCACCACGGCGTACGGTCGAACTGGTAAACAGTCACGACCATCGCTATCAGAGGCCGACGAGCGAAAGGAGTCGGAGGAGACCGCCGACGGCGAACAGCGCGATCAACAGGCCGGTCGTGAGCACGACGATCGGGGCGAGCTGTTCGCGCTCGAAGGAGAGGGCCTCGATGAACACGGGCGAGGGGAGCCAGCCGAGCGGCATAAGCGTTGCCCGTTTCGAAGCCCGTCACGGGACGAACCGAGCGCCATCGACGGGGGGGCTGTACGAACGGTCGGGGCCTCCGTGCGAATAGTTTACTACCTGTACGCCACACGGTGAGTATGGAGATCAGAGACGCGAAGCCCGAGGACGTGGAGTCGCTCCGGGAGATCGCTCGACGCTCGTTACGGGAGTCCTACGACTTCATCGAACCCGACACGATCGACGAGGCGGTCGAACAGTGGTACAGTGACGAACGACTCGTCGACCTGCTGACGGACGACGACGTCTCGCTTCCCGTCGTCGAGGTCGACGGCGACCTCGTCGGGTTCGCGCAGTGTCACGTCGTCGAGCATCCCGAGCGCGTCGGCGAGATCCACTGGCTTCACGTCGATCCGGAGTTCAGGGGGCTGGGTCACGCGAGCGCCCTCTTCGAGCACGTAGAGGCGGCGTTCGACGCCGAGGGGATCGACCGGCTGAAGGGGCTGGTTTTCGCCGAGAACGAGGCCGGAAACGCGTTCTACGAGTCGCGCGGGTTCGAACGGGCGTACACGAGAGAGCAGTCGATCGCCGGGAGCGAGCAGACCGAGAACGTCTGGGTCACCGTCCCCGACGACGAGCCCTGGCGACAGGAGATCGAGCCGTGGACGACCGACGACGGGGAGGAGGTCTACGTCGTCTACCGGGAAGCGTCGATCGGCTCCGAGGGGACCTTCCACGCGGCGTACAGCGACCAGGACCGGAACGACCCGTACGGCTGGTTCTGTTCGGCCTGTGAGAGCTTCGACAACACGATGGACACGATGGG
>SKXI01000078.1 GCA_007128515.1 Halococcaceae archaeon
CCGAGGTAGTTCTCGTCGGCGACGCCGACGTACGCCTCGTGGCCCTTCGTGTCGGCGTCCAGGACGGCCGAAACGAGCGAGACGATGTCACGGACGTCGATATACGACCAGAAGTTTCCGCTCGGGACGTGGGTGTTCCGGTCGCCGGTGACCGCCGCGGTCTCGGGGTCGAAGCTCTCGCGGATCCCGGTCGTGGCGTACTCGCCGGGGTACTGTATCCACGAGGGACGGATCGACGTGACGGGGACGCCGTACCTGCGGTGGACCATCCGTCCGATCTCCTCGCCGACCACCTTCGACGTGCCGTAGGGGTCGGGCGCGCCGACCGGGTGCTCCTCGTCGATCGGGAAGTACTCGGGGAGTTCGGTCGTCTCCGCGAACACCGTCCCGTAGGTACACTCGCTTGAGGCCCAGACGACCTCCGATCCCACCCGTCCGGCGGCGTCCATCACGTTGTAGTTCGCCAGGACGTTGTTCTCGAACGTCCGGCCGCCAGCACGGATCCCCATTGCCGGGACGTTCGCGAAGTGGATCACGGCGTCCGGTCGCGCGTACTCGATGAGCTCCCAGGCCTCGCCCTGGTCGGTGAGGTCCGCCCGGTAGAACGAGACGTTCTCGGGGGCCTCACCGCTCGGGCCCACCTGGTCGACGCACGTGACGTCGACGCCCCGTCTCGCGAGGTCGTCGACGATCCAGCTGCCCGACTCGCCGAGTCCACCGGTCACGACTGCGCTGTCGATCGTTACCATCGACCGGTCGTACTCCGCGTACCGTTGTATAGGTGCTGATCGGGGCACCGATCCACGAAAACGTTTTTCGGTCGCTCTCGCGAGGTACGTACTGCGATGTACGAAGCCGATTCTGTCTGGGAGTTCGAGATGGCGGGGAGCGTCACGTTCGGCACCGGTGCCGTCGACGAACTCGCCGCCGAGGCGGGGAAACGCGACGCCTCCTCGGTGCTGGTCGTCACGGACGAGGGGCTGGTGGACGCGGGCGTCGTCTCCCGGGTGACGGACTCGCTCGGGGCGGGGTGCTCGTGCGAGGTCTTCGACGGTGTCGAGTCCGATCCGCCGGTCGCGGTGTTCGAGCGAGCGATCGACCGGGCGCGCGAGGTCGACCCGGACCTGATCGTCGGCGTCGGCGGCGGGAGTTCGATCGACGTGGCGAAGACGACGAGCGTCGTCGCGAGACACGGCGGCGACATCCTCGAGTACGTCGCCCCGCCGATCGGCGGCGGCAGCGCCATCCCGGGCCCGGACGTCCCGACGATCGCCGTCCCGACCACCGCTGGTACCGGGTCGGAGACCTCGCCCGTCACCGTCATCTCGCTGCCCGACCGAAACCTGAAGGTCGGGATCTCGAGTCGCCACCAGTACCCTGACCTGGCGCTGATCGACCCGCTGTTGACGATCTCGCTCCCGCCGTCGCACACGGCGTTCTCGGGGATGGACGCCCTCTCGCACGCGATCGAGGCGTACGTGACGCGGCGGTTCGACGCGAAACCGAGACCGGAGGACCCGCTCGACCGACCCGACTACGGCGGGCGAACGGTCGTCTCGGACCAGTTCGCGAGGACGGCGATCGAACTCGTCGCCGACGGCCTCCGCCGCGCGGTCGACAACGGCCGCGACGTCGAGGCGCGTCGAAACATGTCGCTGGCGAGCTTCCTCGCCGGGGTCGCGTTCACCAACGCCGGCCTCGGCGGGACGCACGCGGCAGCGCTCTCGGTCGCCGGCGAACACGACACCCCTCACGGGCTGACGATCGCACTGTTGCTCCCCGAAGTGATGCGGTACAACGCCCCGAGTGCCCTCGGGCGCTATGCTGAGGTCGCCTCGCTGCTCGGTGAACGGGTCGCCGAGGACGGCGAGGACGAGGCGGCCGAGAAGGCGGCCGTCGCCGTCCAGCGGCTGAGCGACGACGTCGGTATCCCCTCCGGGCTCGCCGAACTGGGCGTCCGGGAGGACGAGGTCGGGACGCTGGCGGACAACGCGATGCAGCTCGAGCGCCTCCTCGTGGGCAACCCCCGTCGGCTCGAACGGGAGGACCTCGAGACGATCCTCCGCCGGTCGCTGTAGCCGACGCTCCCGGGTACGACCGGTGTGACAGCCGGTACACGTGGCCGGAGCCGTCGACGGCGTCGATCGGGTCACATCCACAACCACTATGCACTCTGCCCGTCACACGGAGAGCATGGCCGAATTCACCGGGTTCCGCCGGCCGGACGGATCCGTAGGGGTCCGCAACCACGTCGCGGTGATCCCGACGTCCGTCTCGGCGAGCGCGCTCGCGACGCGGATCGGCGCGGACGCGGGCGAACGCGTCCGGGCGACCCCACACCAGATGGGTGCAGACCAGCCGACGCCCGCACGGGAGCAGACCGAGCGCGTGCTCGCGGGAACCGGCCGCAACCCGAACGTCGGCGCCGCGCTGCTCGTCGAGCTGGGGACGGAGTCGATCGACGTGGAGGCGCTCGCCGACCGGATCGCCGCGTCTGGAAAACCCGTCGAGACGCTCTCGATCCGCGAGGTCGGGGGGACGGCCGCGGCGATCGAGGCGGGGACCGAGCGCGCACGGTCGCTGGTCGGCGAGGTCGAGGGTGCACGCCGGGAGACAGCGGACGCCGCCGAACTGGTCTTCGGCGTCGAGTGCGGCGGCAGCGACGCCACCAGTGGGATCGCGGCGAACCCCGCGGTCGGAAACGCGTGTGACCGACTCGTCGAGGCCGGTGGGACGGCGAGTTTCAGCGAGACGCCGGAGTTCATCGGCGCCGAGCACATCCTCGCCGAGCGGTGTGCAGACGAGGCGACACGCGAGCGGCTGCTCGAGCGCGTCGAGATGCGAGAGAACATGGCACAGCTGATGGGCGTCGACCTCCGCGGCGCACAGCCCACGCCCGGCAACCAGGAGGGCGGGCTGACGACGATCGAGGAGAAGAGTCTCGGCGCGATCTCGAAGGGCGGGACCACGCCGGTCCGAGGGATGGTCGAGTACGCCGAGCGGCTCCCGACCGGGGGCGGGCTCGTGCTGATGGACACGCCGGGCTACGACGTCGAGAGCGTCGTCGGAAAGGTCGCCGGCGGCGCGCAGGTGGTCGCGTTCACCACCGGGCGCGGCAGCACGACCGGCAACCCGATCGCCCCGGTGATCAAGGTCACCGGCAACCCGAAGACCTGGGAGCGGCTCTCGAACAACGTCGACTTCGACGCCAGCACGGTCATCTCCGGCGAGTCGCTCTCGGACGTCGGCGAACGGCTGTTCGACCTGCTGCTCGAGGTCGCGAGCGGGCGGCCGACCGAGGCGGAGTACCGCCGGCTCGAGGAGTTCGCGATCAACGAGATCCAGCCGGAGGAGCTCGTCGGGCTCCGGGGTGAGGCCCGATGAAGGGCCGAGTCCTCGACGGGTGTGCGTTGCTGATGACCGGGCGGGACACCGTCGTGACCGCGCTAGAGGACCTCGAAGCGGTTCGAGAGATAGCGCTCGGCGAGGGGAAGGGGCCGGTCGTGCTCCGCGAGGCGGTCCCGTTCGGTCACAAGGTCGCCGTCGAACGAATCGACGCCGGCGACCACGTCGTCAAGTACGGCGAGGTGATCGGCGAGGCGACCGAGCGAATCGAGCCCGGCGCCTGGGTCCACACGCACAACTGCGAGAGCACTCGTGGCCGGGGCGACGTCCGGAGCGACGGCGAGGCCGTCGCGGGGGGCGAGCGACGATGACCCCGCCCACGGGGACCGGAACGGTTTACGACGGCGAACCCGCGGACGGGACGGCAGCGTTCACCGGCTACGGCCGGGCCGACGGCCGTATCGGCGTCCGGAACCGGCTGCTGGTGCTCCCGTCGGTGATCTGCTCGCACGTCGTCGCCGACCGGATCGCCGCGCGGGTGCCCACGGCGGTGAGCGCGCCGCACGACCACGGCTGCGCCCAGCTCGGCGCGGACAACGACCAGACGGCACGGACCTTCACCGGTATCGGCACGAACCCGAACGTCGCCGGCGTCCTCGTCGTCGGGCTGGGCTGCGAGGAGATCCAGAGTGACGACGTCGCGGCGCGCCTCGCCGATCTGGGGGTCCCGGTGCGGGAGCTCTCGATCCAGTCCGAGGGTGGCTCCGACCGGACGATCGAGCGCGGCGTCGAGGAGGCGAGGGCCCTGCTCGAGGAGCGACGCCGGGAGACGGCGGGGTCGCTCGCGGACCTGACCGTCGGGATCGTCGGAAGCGACGTCCAGGACTCGACGGTCGAGACGGCCGACCCGCTCGTGGGTTCGTTCGCTCGTCGGGTCGTCGGCGCGGGCGGACGGGTCGTCGTCGCCGGGACCGAGCGCCTGTCGCCGCATGCGGAGGAGGCGGTGGCGGCGGCGGACGACGCCGTCGCGGAGGAGTGCAGGAAGCTGCTCGAGCGCCGGCGGCGGACGCCGGCGCGCACCGCTGGTCTCCGACGACGGGCCGCCGAACGCTCGTTCGACGAGCTCTCGCGTTCGTGGGACCGTCTGCCGATCCGAGACGTGCTCGCCTACGGCGAGCGGGCGAGCCACGACGCCGGCGTAGCGCTCGTCGACGCACCCTCGGGATTCGCCGAGGCGGCGACTGGGCTCGCCGCGGCGGGGGCACAGATCGTCGTCCACGCGACGGCAGAGGGGATCCCGTCGGGTCACCCGATCGTCCCCGTACTGAAGGTGACGGGCGACGAGAGGACCTATCGGGCGCTCTCCGGAGACATCGACATCGACGCTCGATCGGCCTCGCCGGAGGCGTTCGCCGAGCGCGCCATCGGGGTGCTCGACGGGGCCGAGAGCTGTGCTGAACGACACGGCCTGACCGAGTTCGCGATCACCCGGATCGGGCCGTCGATGTGAGGTTCGAGGGCCGCGAGGGGGCGAACACGCAGCGCTCCGTCCGTCGCGTCGTCCCCTACCCCGACCTCTACACGAACTACGTCGAGGTCGAACGAGGAAAGGCCACAGCCGAAGCCCTCGAGGCACTCGGTGCGCACGTCGTCGTCCCGGACGTCCCCTCCAGCTGACGTCCTCGACCCCTACGTCACGTCGGTGGGACGTCGTCGAGCCGAGCGACCTCGCGATATTCCGGAGCGACAACGAGCACTTGCTCCCGGCGGAGCGTCACGAGCGGCTGGCCGGGAACAGCTACGAGATACTAGAGTACGTCTACGGACCGCTCGAGCGGTCGGGAACGGACGAGACGACGCGGCGAGCGAAACGCCCGACAGACCACGACGTCGTCTATCACGGCCACTGTCAGCAGCGAACGCTCGGGCACCAGGCGTACACGACGGCCGTGCTCGAACAGCTGGGCTACGACGTCGCGACGAGCCGATCGGAGTGCTGTGGGATGGCAGGCTCGTTCCGCGACAAGTTCGAGGACTACGAGCCGAGTATGACCGTCGGGTCGCTCCTGCGAGACCAGGGAAGCGGCAGCGCGGAATCGGCGCGTCCTCGTCAGCGGCTCGTCCTGTAGGAACCGGATAGAGGCGCTCGTCGGCGAGCGACCGACCCACCCGATCGAGCTCCTCGAAGACCGGTAGTGAGACGGGACCGTCTCAGAGGAAGGCGAACGCCCGCGCCGAACAGCCGCCGACGCCCTGCAGCCGCAGCGGCGGGTAGAAGAAGGTCGCCCGCCGACTCTCGGCTCCTTCGAGGACCTGATCGAGGTTTCGCAACTCCTCGATCGGGATGATGTCGTTCTCGAGCAGTGGGAGGTGGGATTCGTCCGGGCCGATCTCGGTGACCGGCCCCTGTGCGGGCACCTCGTCGACCCAGCCGGCGACGCTCGGCGTGTCGATACCGACGGCCTTCGGTTCGAGCTCCGCGAGGTACTGGGCGCCCTCGCCGGAGAGGAACGGATAGCGCATGACGTACTCGCCGGTCCAGCCGTAGTGGTCGTCCCAGCCGGTGTGAAGCATCACGACGTCGCCCGGTTCGATCTCGTCGCCAAAGGGCTCGATGTGTTCGGGTTCGATCGGCTCCGCGGGCTCGAGCGGCGTCAGGTCGAGGGCGATCCCCTCGCCCATGAACGTCTCGATGGGGAACTCGTCGAGCGTCTTCCCCTCCGGGATGAAGTGACGCGGCGCGTCGACGTGGGTCGCCGTGTGACTCCGCATCTCGACTCGCTCCATCGTGAAGCCGTCCCGCGCGGCGTAATCGGTCGTCTCGACCCGGACGTTTGGGAAGTTCGGGTAGGTGGGAATGTCGCTCTCGATCGGGTTGCTCAGGTCTACGACCGTCTCGACGTCGTCGAACATACCCCCGGTTCTCGGGGTCGTACCAAAAGCGCTTCCCTGGGAACGGGCGACGCTCCTCGAGTCGGGATGCGAAGCGGCTCGCTCGAGTCACACACACTCGGTATCGGAAGAGACCTCGTTCCGTGGCGTCTCGCCGACCAGTACGCGGCCGACGTCGTCGGCGATCTCCTCGCTCGACTGCTGGCACGAGGACTCCGAGCACCAGCCGACGTGTAGGGTGACGATCACGTTTTCGGGGTCGAACGGCGCGTGGTCAGCGGGGAGCGGCTCCGGCTCCACCACGTCGAGACCGGCGAAGTCCATCCCGTCGGATTCGAGCGCGGAGACCAGTACGTCGGTGTCGGAGACGGGACTGCGGGCCGTGGCGGCGAGTATCGCGTCCTCGGTCATCGACGCCAGCGCGTCGGCGTCGGTCATCCGCTCGGTTTCCGTCGGAGTGGGGAGGTGGATCGAGAGCAGGTCGACCCGGGCGAGGAGTGCGTCGAACGCGACCGGCTCGGCGTTGTTGGTCCGCACGACGGTCGCCGGGAGATACGGGTCGTGGGCGATCAGTTCGCAGCCGAAGCCGTGGACCATCGTGGCGAGGCGACGGGGATCCTCCCGAAGCCGAGAACGCCGACCGTCGGCCCCCTGGAGCCGTCCGATCGGACTCCCCTCCGGACCAGACCCAGGCACCGCCGCGCGTCTGGCGGTCGTACGCGGAGAGCCTGCGAACGCACGCGAGCACCAGCGAGAAGGCGTGGGTCGCGACCTCGTCGGATGCTGTCGGTGAGGTCGTGGACGACGGTGACGCCGTGGTCGGCCGCGGCCTCGAGGTCGACGTCGACGACGCCGATCCCGGCCCGACCGATCACCGCGAGCGACGTCGCTCTATCGATGACGCGAGCGGTGACGGGGACGCCGGCGTCGACGATGAACCCCGACGTGTCACCGAGTTCCACGAGCAGGGCCGCTTCGGTGCGGGTGACCGCCGAGCTCGCGGTGACGTCGTAGCGGCCGAGCACCTCGCGATGGAGGTCTCGATCGACGGTCGTCGACTTCGAGTCGGTGATCAGGACGTTGTGTGTCGTACCGTTCGCGACTCACCCGTTGCACATCAAATGGTGGTGTTTCGTGTCGAGAGGCTACCGCGCTCGCCTCGGCGTCCCCGTGGGTGCCGTTAAGCACCCCAGACGACATCGTACCGCATGGAGTACGTACCGCTCGGTCCGACGGGGACGAAGGTCTCGGAACTGTGTCTCGGGACGTGGCGTTTCGGCCACGAGTCCGGTGGGGTGATAGAGACGTCGCGCGAGGAGGCCCACGGACTGCTCGACGCGGCGTACGAGGAGGGGATCAACTTCATCGACACCTCGAACAACTACGGCGGCGGCGAGAGCGAGCGCTACATCGGCGAGTGGCTCGACGGGAGGGATCGCGAGGAGTTCGTGATCGCGAGCAAGGTCTACTACACCGCCGAGAGCCGGTTCGACAGGAACCTCTCGAGGAAGACGATCCGGGCGGAGATCGAGGGCACGCTCGACCGCCTCGGGACGGAGTACCTCGACGTCTACTACATCCATCGGTTCGACGACGAGACGCCGATAGCGGAGACGCTCGGAGCGCTCGACGACCTGGTGTGCGAGGGACTGATCAACCACATCGGGGCCAGTACGACGCGGGAGCGAAACGGCGCCGGCTGGAAGCTGACGAAGGCGCTCTGGACGAGCGACGCACACGGCCTCGAGCCGTTCACCGTCACGCAGCCGAAGCTCAACGCCGCACACCGCGAGTCCGCACGCGGTATGCTCGACGTCGCCGCCGACCAGGGTCTGGCGGTGTGTCCGTACGAGCCGCTCGAGGGTGGGTTCCTGACTGGCAAGTACACTCGAGAGGGACGCCCGGAGGGCTCGCGCGGAGCCCTCAACGACTGGACCGACGACCGGTTCGACGACGACCAGTGGCGGTCGCTCGAGGCCGTCGAGTCGGTTGCCGAGGAGGTCGGTGCGACGCCCGCACAGGTCTCCCTCCGGTGGCTGATGGGACACGACCGGTTCACGTGTGTTCCGATCGTCGGCGCGAGGACCCCGGAGCAACTACGCGAGAACCTCGCCGCCACGGAGCTCTCGCTGACCGACGACCAGCACGAGCGCATCACCGACGCGTACTGATACTGTCGGCTGTAAGTCGTTGAAGATTCTCGCCAGTACGGGGTGGAGAGAATCTCCACATAGTTACAGCCGACGGTATGAGGAGTGTCCGGGTTCGACCGGGAGCGGGATACGAGCATTCGGTACGGGTAAAGACACGCGGTATCACACCTCACGCACGGCCGCCCTCACCGAGGGGACGTGCCCTCTGGCCCCGTACACCGGTAGAGCTGCGAGTCGTGGTTCGCCTCTCCCGGACCGTTCGCGCGGTCCGAATCGGATCGACGGACGATCGTCCACAGAGACCACCGAATACGGCTGTTGTAGCCGTTCCGGTGTGACCCCTGAGTTCAGTATCACTGAACCCCTCTCGACGCCCGGTCACAGCGTCGTCGTCCGCACGGACACGTCGGGGTGATCGAGCAGCGACGCATCGAGCTCGGTGCCGAGTCCGGGTCCCCTGGGGATCGGCAGGCGACCGTCCGAGGCCGAAAGCGGGGTCGTGACGAGGTTCCGATGCCAGCCGTCGTAGCGGTCGCGGATCGCCTCCATCACGTAGAGGTTCGGAATAGTCGCCGAGAGGTGTGCGTTCGCGAAGTGTAGCACCGGGCCGCCCGAGTTGTGCGGTGCGACCGGCAGGTGTGCGGCCTCGGCCATCGACGCCACGGCCTTCCCGGTGGATATCCCGCCCGCCCAGCAGAGGTCGAGCATCGCCACGTCGACCGCACCGGTCTCTATGACCTGCGCGAACTCGTAGGGACCGACCAGGCGTTCGCTGAGACAGAGCGGCACGCTCGTCGAACGCGCGAGCCGCCGGTACGCCTCGGGGTTTCCCTTCCTGATGACGTCCTCGACCCAGATCGGGTCGTACTCCTCGACGGCGTCGACCAGTCGCTTCGCGGGCGTTAGCGCCCAGAGGCCGTGGAACTCGACTGCGATCTCCATCCGGTCGCCGACGGCCTCCCGGATCCGCCGGATCGGCTCCAGTCCTGCCTGCAGGTCCTCGTTCGAGATCCGTTGTCCTCGTGTCTTCGGAGCGACCCCGTCGAACGGCCAGATCTTCATCGACCTGATCCCCTCCCCGAGCAGCGACTCGGCGAGCGCTTCCGGCTCCTCCATGAAGTCGTATTGGCGGTCGTAACAGGTGTTGTACGTCGGGATATCCTCTCGGGAACGTCCACCCAGCAGTTCGTAGATCGGCTCGTCGGCGAGTTTCCCCTTGATATCCCAGAGCGCGATGTCGAGCGCGCTCAGCGCGCGGAACTCCGCGCCGGCGTGTCCGTAGTAGTTGAAGTAGGTCGTGAGGTCGTCACGGATCCCCTCGATCCCCCGCGGGTCACGTCCCAGTACGTGATCGGAGATCGGCCCGTGGAGCGCCGCACACTCCATCTCCGCGAGGGGGAACGTCTCCCCGAGGCCGACCACCCCCTCGTCGGTGTGGACGCGGAGGAGGGTGATGCGGACGTCGCGTTCGGTCTCTGTGAGGGCACTCTCGGGGTCGAAGGTGAGCGTCTCGATGGCCGTGATCTGCATGGACGGGTGTTCGTCAACGGCGGTATATACAGTGTCGGCTGTACCTGTGTGGGAAGTCTCGACACGCCGAGTACGAAACTTCGAAGACGAACAGCCGACAGTGTAACCTCGCTCTCGGAGCGACGTGGCGGCAGTCTGGCCGGGACGAGGGCTACCGGTTCCCGCTCCCGCGACCTCAAGTTAGAGACGGTGGAAGTGAGTTCGCGAGGGATCGACGGTGTCCGCGAGGAGCCTACCGAGGGAATCGGGTTCGACGTGGTCTCCGACACGATCAGTCACCCCTCGGGCCTCGAGACCTCGGTCGAGTCGGGAAAGAAGGGGGACAGGACCTCCTCGTCAGGTTGACGGGCGAGACGACGATGGCGTGCGTGCCGCTCGTCCGGGCTGAGATCGAGATCCAGTGTTCCTACGGCTCGATGGACGTGGAGTTCGAACGGGTGCTCCGGCCGATACGTTCGAGCACGATCGACAGCGAGACGCTCGTCGCCACGCGGTTCTCGTTGACGGACGGAGACGGGACGATCGACCACGCCATCACGTACGACGAGTACCACGACGGCGTCGCCGCCGACGCCTACGACGCCGTCTACGTCTGTACCCCGAACGCCCTCCACCTGCCGTACGTCGAGACCGCGGCCGAACTCGGGAAGGACGTCCTCTGCGAGAAGCCGATGGAGGGCAGCCTCGAACGCGCGGAACGGATCGTCGACGTTTGCGCCGACCACGACGTCCCCCTGATGGTCGCCTACCGGATGCAAACCGAACCGGCGGTCAGCCGGATGCGGGAGCTGATCGTCGACGGCTTCGTCGGCGACCCGGTGCTCGTCCACGGCCACATGTCGCAG
>SKXI01000306.1 GCA_007128515.1 Halococcaceae archaeon
ACGAGTCCGTGGACGTTACTTCGGTGTCCCGCCATTCGCATATAATCCACTGTCAACTGCTGTTGCGGAGACACGCGCTCGATTTCGGGGCCTCGGTTGCTCATAGACTCACATGAACAGCGTGAACTAAATCCGTACGCACCGACCGAGGTGGTCGTCCGCAGTGATAATCCACTAAACGATACAAGCCAGCTTGAACGGCTTCGAATTCGAGATACACACCGTGTACGTACAACAGGTGTGGAAAGTATCGAGATGTTGTAAGAAGCGGCCTAACCGATATAGAGGGTGAGTTCGTCAGTCAGTCGATCGAACGCGTGCGACGAGTCTCGGCGAAGACCATACGTCGAATTGGCGGCTCTCTCGTGGCTGGTGTGCAGTCCGGCAGAGTGTTCGAAGAGAAAACGAACCGAAATCTATTCTCCCGAACGTGGATATACTCCTGTATGGGCGATTCTGAACGAACCCACTACGAAGTCGCTGCATCACGTCTCAGTCCAAAACGAACTCGCGTCGACACTGGTGACGCAGAGTTCGTCGTCGGGAAAGACGTGAATCCCGTGGAGTATTTCCTCGGATCTGTCCTGGCCTGTCTCAACTCGACCGGGACGATGGTCGCCCGCGACATGGACATCGACATCGAGTCGTTGGAAGCAACGGTCGAGGGGGATCTGAATTACGCGACCTATCGAGGAGAGGAAATCGAGGACCGTGCAGGTCTCCAGGGCCTAGACGTGACGCTTTCGGTCGAGACAGAGGGCGACGCTGACCTCGACGCCTGGCTTACGGCCGTGAAAGAGCGGTGTCCGGTCACCGATAACGTCGAAAACGAGACCGCTCTCAGCGTCACCCTCGGCTGAACGGAACCGATATCGATCCGTGGCGAGGCCGACGCGAGTTATCCGATCTTGCTTCGGGTTACGCTGGTTACGAATTCGCGCTGTGGGGCTCGTTTGGACGCGTGAGATCATCGGTGTGAGGTGCTGAGGGCTTGTTCTAACTCTCTACCGACGGCCTCCAGGACGACTTTCCGAACTGGCCAAACCACGTTCCTGTGTCTACCGTCTCGTCGAACCGATGCTTCAACGCGAAGAAGGTCGCATCGACGACTGACCACTGGTGATAGACGTCATCCTCGTAGCCGGCGTCGTGCGCTATGTTCGGGCGATCGCTCTTCGGAAGCAGGTTGTTGGTCGGGTAGAGCTGTCGCTGTCGAAGCGTAGCGGGCAAGGGTGACGCGAAAGAGTCACCCGACTGTAATGTTCCCACTTGAACTGCTGAACTCGATGTCTCCTACCGGTCACTCCGGCGGCGCGTCGAGCAGTTCGCCAGAACGCTCGACCCGTCAGCCATTGCTCTTGTTGGCCCGGTCGAGATCGACGACGTCTACGTGAGTGCGGGGCTGAAAGGCCGCGAGCGCGACCAGCGGAGAGACGCATGGTGCGGGACGTCGAAGACACGCTCTCCGGAAAACAACGATCGGGCTCGCCGTCATCGGTCTATTCGCGAACGGAGCTTCAGGCCCACGGCGAGGAGGGTCGCGAGTGGTCCACTGAGGACGAGCGCCACGAGGCCGGCCACGAGTATCGAAAGCACTGGCTCGGTGAGCGGTGGGGCGATCGTCGCTCCGATCGGAATAACGAGGACGCTCACGACCGGAGCGACCGCTCCGTACGCGAGGAGCGTTCGCTGTCGCGGCGAGAACTGGATCCCGTCGTCCTCACGCTGTGGGATCCAGAGTCCTGCCGCCAAAACGACGAACCCCACGAGTACGTACAGACCGAACACCACGATCGCCAGTCCTTCGGCGAACCCACTCTCGCTCGGTGACATCGCTGTGAAGACGAGTGCGAACCAGACGAGACTCCCGAGTACGAGGAGCGTCCCGAGTACAGCGAGCCCGATCTGAAGGGACGCTCGTACCGATCGAGGGAGCCCCTTCATCAGAGAGTCGGAGGTCGTGCTCATACAATCGAATGGCTAGCAACGTAGATAAAGTAGTCATTCGATTCTCGATTCCAGAGAACGTGATATCTCACGCCGGTAGTTCGGGAGCCCGTGAGATCAGTACCTCATACACGGATCCGACAGGTACATCTCGGAACGTACCCTCCACGTTCACTCCCGAATCCACACATAGCGATACTTAGCCACTACCTCGAGGAAACACTAATACGGACACGTAGCGCGATCACACGGTACTATGGTGACGGACTGGATCCGAACGCATCGGCTCGCCGCCTTCTTTCTTCTGACGTACGCGATCTCCTGGAGCCTCAACGGGGTCGTCATCGTACTCGGGATGGAGCCGTCGTGGACGCGGTGGATCCTGAGCGGGTTTTTGACCGCGTCCGGACCCGCGATCGCAGCGGTCGTCGTCGTGTACGCGAGCGGCGACGACCTCCGGGAGTGGGCACGAGGCATCGTCCACTGGCGCGTCCATCCGAAGTGGTACGTGGCAGTGATCGGAATCCCTGCACTCGTTTCGCTCACGTCCGCGCTCGTCGTCGATCTCATCGGAGGACCGGTCGATTTCGATGCGTTCTCACCGCACCTGCTGGCGCTCGCGTTCGGGATCGTGCTGGGAACGTTCATCGGTGGCGGTCAGGAGGAGATCGGGTGGCGAGGATTCGCACAGCCCGAGTTACAGAAGCAGTACGGTGGTCTGCTTGCCGCGATCGTCATCGGGGTCCTGTGGGGTCTCTGGCACCTCCCACTGTTTATCGATCCGACCGCGCCTCACTCGCAGTGGCCGCTCGCGTCGCAGGCGGTGTACTTCGTCGGGATAACTGGGTTCTCTGTCCTTCTCGCCTGGGTGTACAACGGCTCCGGTGGAAGCATATTGCTCGTGATGGTCATGCACGGAAGCGAAAACGCCCTCGGCGCACTCGTGCCGCTCGATGTCGATCTGGTGCTCGTCGATGGCGTTCCGGAGTGGGGCTTGCTCGTCTCGCTCACCGTCTCCCACGCGGTGATCACGTGTGCGATCGCCCTCGTGGTGATCGCGCTCGTCGGGACGGATCTCTACGCTGGACGGGTAGAACGCCGATGAGAGGTACTGTCGGCTATACCTCTGTCAGTACTCCCGGCATCGCGAGGGTTCGAAAATCGTGAACGACGGACAGCCGACAGTATCAGCGTTCGACCGTCCACGTACTCGCCTGGAACGGAGTTCTACGGGGACTTCACTCCGGGGCGCGTAACCGTTGGCCGAGCCCTCTTCCACCCGCGGAGCGATTCGGGACTCCACCCTACGACGAGGACCGTTGTCACGAGAACGTAGCCCGAGAGGACAAACGGGTACATCTCGGGGGCGAACCCCATGACTTCGCCAGTCAGGTTCACGAACGCGTGGAAGAGGAGTACTGCGAGGATGCTTCGATCCGTGTTGTTGTACACCCACACGTGAAAGAGCGTGACGAGGACGAGCATCGGTAGCCACCACGACAGCTCCGGCTGGAACGTCGTCTGCGCGTAATAGCCGGGCAAGAACACGAACGGAGCGTGCCAGACGGCCCATGTCGTCCCGTTTATCAGCCCCGCCGCGAGCGCACTGAAGCGTTCTTGGAGCTGGTCCAGCCAGTAGCCGCGAAGACCGATCTCCTCGGGTAGCGGGAAGACGAACGCGAAGACGAGTATCGAGACCACTGTCACCGGGTCGAACAGGCGATCGGTCGAGACGAACTCCAGTGGCGCCGAGGTGATCCCGAACACCAGCGCGCCACCGGCCATACAGAGGTTGAAGACGGGCCAGAACAGCACGAGTATCAGCCACCACCGCGGACCGATCCGGCCGATATCGATCAGTCGATGCCCCAGGTCACGCAGCCCTGGACGCCCGTAGAGGAGCCAACTCAGGAGAACGCCAGCCAGTAACGGGCTCGTCCCACCGACGACGAACAACCCCACGTTCGGGAACGACCAGACCGACTGGCCCGATACGACTATCGGCGCCCAGAACAGGTACGCCCAGCCAAGATAGATGACGGGGAATCCCCACGGGGCACAGGTGCGTGCGAGGAGCGCCGTTCTCCCCTCGGGTCCTCGCTGCCCGTCCGTGTTCATGCGATACGGTTCCATCCCCGGGCCGAAAGAGCATACCGCCTGTCCGAGGGAGTTCGTCCTGACGAACGGTGGTTGTGAACGTCTCTCTCCACCTCCTCGCGAGACTCGTGATGAATACAGTCCTGTCGATCGGAGCTCTCTCGAAAGGGCCGTACTCCGGTCTTCGAGGTGAGGACTGTCGGCACCTTCCGGTCGCGCCCGACGGTCTCACGGTCTCTCCGGACGGGTCGAACGCGCCCGCGTCGGCGAAGACGCTGGGTTCGGGAGATCCCCCGGAGCGGTCATCGTACACGGTCACCGGCTCCCGTACTCGTTTCCTTCCGGACCAGCGGAACCACGAGTGTGTACATCTCACTCCCGCGTGGCTGTCGTACCCTCGCCATCCCCTCGATAGTCCGTGGTTCCACGATCGGATAGCGAACGCCTCGGGCCGAAGGTGTTCGGGCGGCCATTCATGGTCGGGGAGTTCGTTCGAACGAACGAGATGGAGAAGCAAACCCTCTACGAACGGCTGGGCGGGCGGGAGTCGATCGCTGCGGTCGTCGACTCGTTCTACGGACGCGTGCTCGACGACGACCGACTGGCACACTTCTTCGACGAGACCGACATGCAGCGCCAGCGGGCCCACCAGACGCAGTTCCTCAGTTCGATCGCCGGCGGGCCCGTCGAGTACACCGGCGGCGACATGGAGTCGGTCCACGCCGATCTCGACGTCAGCACCGGGGAGTTCGACGCGATCGCGACGCACCTCGACCGAACCCTTCGGGAGTTCGAGGTCGACGACGCAGCCCGGAAGGAGGTCGTCGAGGCCTTCTACGGCTACGAGGACGCGATCGTAACCGCCGCGTGAGCCGTGTCGGGCCCGATCCCGGAGTCACGTGAAGGGTATACCGTCGGCTGCCCGTCTTCCGAGATCGTCGCATCCCCGGGGTGTGGAGGGTCTTCACACGGGTACAGCCGACGGTATGACGACCCTCTCGATCCCGACGACGGAGCGGAACGAGCGGGGGGGTCCGAGCGCCCGGTCCGGTATCCATGTCGGCCGCACTGACCTCGCGATGGGCGCGACGGTACGTGTTCGTCGCCGTCTGCTGGCTCGTCCTCTGGCAGGTCGGTCTCCTGGTCGGCGTCCCCCGGCGGACGGAGGTCGTCCTGGGGCTCTACGGGTTCGTCCTCCACGTCGTCTTCGGGAAGGCCTACTCGCTGGTGCCGACGTACTTCGACCGCACGCTCGCCGAGCCACGGGCGGCGGCGTTCGGGCTTCCGCTCACGGCCGTCGGCGTGGCCTGTCTCGCCGTCGAACCGATCGCCGGGGTTCCCGGGGTGGTCGGCCTGATCGGTGCCCTCTCGTGGGTCGCGGGCGTCTCGCTCTTCGTCGGGGTCCTCGTCTGGACGATCCGGGACAACCCGAGCGGCGCCGAAACGGGAACCGGTGGGGCGAACGTCCATCGGGCGGGCGTCGACCGGGTCGCGAACGCGTTCATGCCGGTCGCGCTGGCGTACCTCCTGTTCGGGAGCTACGAGACGCTCGCGCTCTTCGGGGTCGTCCCGTCGGTGTTCGACGGCTACCCGCCGCGGGCGACCCACCTGCTCGGGGCGGGGACCGCGACGCTGCTCGTGTTCGCGCTCGGCTTTCGGTTGCTCCCGCGGTTCCTCGTCGCCGAACCGCCGCGGTCGCTGGTGTTCGTCGTCCTCCCTGCCGGCGCGGTCGGACCCGTACTGCTGGCCGCCACCCTCCCCGCGGGGGCCCTCTTCGTCGTGGCGGGGGCGATCGAGGCGCTGGCCGTCGTCGGCTACGCCGTCGGCTTCGGCGTGCTCTTCCGCCGGTCCGACCGTCGACGGGTCGCGTTCTACGGCGTGCTCGCCGGGGCGGTCGGGGGCGTCGTGGCGGTGCTCGTCGGGCTCTGGCTCGCCGTCGGTGGCCTCGATCCGGGGCTCGTCGACGCCCACCGGCGGCTCACGCTGCTCGGCTTCCTGGGGCTCACCATCGTCGGGGTCTCCCTGCAGTTCTACCCGCCGGCAGTCGGGCGCTGGCCGGGCTGCACGGACCGAACGGCCCTCCTCGCGATCGGACTGCTCGCCGCCGCGGCCGCGATACAGGCCGTCGGACTGGCGCTCTCGAGTCCCCCCGTCGAACGGGTCGGAGCCGTCGGTGGCCTCGCGGGCGCACTCGGGTACGGCTACCTCCTCGTGGCGGCGTTCGCGACGCGCCGGTGACCCTTCGGACGACGGATCAGGGCTCGATGCGGACGCGCGTGACGTGTCCGCCACAGCCACAACGCCCGACGTACTCCCACTCGACCTCCCTCGGATCGAACCGCTCGTCGAGCGCTGGGTAGAGGTATCGCAGAGGATGTCCGTGGTCGCCGTGAGTGACCAGGTTGACGTGTCTTCCCGGTGCGGTGTACTCGATCGCCTCGATCGCGTGTCGAATCACGAGCCCTCGGTCGTCCGCGTGTTCCGGGGTCTCGAGGCTCGCGGACCACGAGCACTCGTGCACGCGATCGGTGATCGGTCCGACGACGTCGGCGGTGTCCGTCATCACCTCTTCGGATCGGCGAGCGAGCCGGGAAAGGGATCGCCCGAACCGGTTCGGGTCGACTCCCGTCGAACGGGAATCGGCTCTACCGATAACGTCGCCCGGGGCGAAGCCGAGGGTGGAGACCGACCGAACGGGCCGACCGGGCCCAGGCACAGCGTGAGAACACGGACACACCAGACAGATGACACAGGGACACCACACGGACGAACGGTACGACACGGAGACGACGCCGGGCGACGACCGAGAGCCGCTGTTCCCGCGGCTCGCCCGCCGGAGCTTCATCAAAGCGGGGATGGCGGCCGGGGCGGCCGGTTCGCTGGCCGGCTGTACCGGACTCCTCGACGGCGAGACCGGGACGGCCGCGGCGGAGGTGGACGCGGACGTCGACCCGGGCGAACACGACGAGTACTACGCGTTCCTCTCGGGGGGGCACTCGGGGGACGTCCGCGTCTACGGCGTCCCGTCGATGCGACAGATCATGCGGATCCCCGTCTTCCAGCGCGAGAGCGCCCGCGGCTACGGTCACGACGACGAGACCCGGCGGATGCTCGAGGAGGCCGGCGGCTACACCTGGGGTGACACCCACCACCCGCGGGTGAGCCAGACCGACAACGACTACGACGGCCGCTGGCTGTTCATCAACGACAAGGCCAACGGCCGGATGGCTCGGATCGACCTGAAGTACTTCGAGACCGACGCCATCGTCGACATCCCGAACCAGCAGGGCACCCACGGCGCGTGCGCGCGCCTGCCCGACACCGACCTGATCTTCGGCGTCGGCGAGTTCCGCGTCCCGATGCCCAACGACGGCAGGGACGTCGACGATCCGGCCGAGTACGGCTCCGTGCTGACCGCGATCGAACCGGAGTCGATGGAGGTCGCCTGGCAGGTCCAGGTCGACGGCAACCTCGACAACGGCGACGGCGGGAAGAACGGTCGCTGGTTCTTCGCGACCGACTACAACAGCGAGGGGGGCGTCACCGAGAGCGAGATGGCCGCGCCCGACACCGACTACGTGAAGGCGTTCGACACGCTCGCGATCGAGGAGGCCGTCGAGGCCGGCGAGTACGAGGAACTGAGCGGCGTCCCGGTGGTCGACGGCCGTCGGGACAGCCCGCTCAACGAGGGTGACGAGCCGATCGTCCACTACGTCGACGTGCCGAAGAGCCCCCACGGCATCAGCGTCACCCCCGACGGCGAGTACGCGATCGCGAGCGGCAAGCTCGAGCCGGTCTGTACGATCATCGAGATCGACCGCCTCGACGAGGTGGAGGACCCGAACGACGCGATCGTCGGCCAGCCCACCGTCGGCGGCGGGCCGCTCCACACCGTCTACGACGGCCGCGGCCACGCCTACACCTCGCTGTTCGTCGACTCGCAGGTCGTCAAGTGGGACATCGAGACGGCGATCGACTCCGAGTTCGGCTCGGAGGACGCGATCGTCGAGACGATCGACGTCCACTACAACCCCGGCCACCTGATCGCCGCCGAGTCCTACACGGCCGAGCCGCAGGGCGACTGGCTGATCAGCCTCAACAAGCTCTCGCAGGACCGCTTCCTCCCGGTCGGACCGGTCTTCCCCGAGAACGACCAGCTGATCTACATCGGCGACGACGACGAGGGGATGCGGCTCGTGAAGGACACGCCGGCGTACCCCGAGCCCCACGACGCGACGATCGTGCAGGCCGAGAAGATCGATCCGGCCTCGGTCTACGACCCCGACGACCTCGCGGTCGAGCACATCGGCGGCGAGGACGACCGGGAGATCGTCCGGGAGGAGGGTCGCGTCCACGTGAAGACCTACTCCCAGCGGAACAACTTCGGCTACACCGACGTCACCGTCGAGGAGGGCGACGAGGTGACGTTCACGATCACCAACATCGAGAGCACGGACGACATCATCCACTCGCTGGCGATCCCGCAGTACGACATCAACGTCAAGCTCGCCCCGCAGGAGAGCCGCGAGGTGACGTTCACGGCCGACGAGCCGGGCGTCTACTGGATGTACTGTGGGTACTTCTGCAGCGCGCTGCACCTCGAGATGCGCTCGCGACTGCTCGTCGAACCCGCGGAGTGAGCCATGGGAAGCACACGGCGGCTCACCGAACTGCGACGTGCGCTCCCGCTGGCAGCGGCCGCGCTGTTGGTGCTCGCGCTGGTCGTCCCCGTCTGGCGGATCACGCTCGAGGCGCCGCAGTACCCGGAGTCGCTCGTGGTCGACCTCTACGCCTACCCGCGTCTGGGTGGCGACTACGAGGAGGTCCAGCTCCTCAACAGCTACGTCGGCTTCTACTACCCCGACCCGGTGTTCGTCGAGCCGAACTACGCCGTCCACGAGCGGGCGATCGCGGTCCCCGAGTGGCTGCTCGGGCCGGTCGCCTTCGTCGGGGTCGCGGCGACGGGGGTGTTCGTCGCCCTCGCACCGACGGTTCGGAAGCTCGAACTCGGACTGACCTGCCAGCTCGTCGGAACGATCGGCGTCTTCGTCGCGATGTTCGCCGTGATCCAGCTCCGGCTGCACCAGGCGGGACACGCGCTCGATCCGGACGCACCGCTCGGCGGGGTCGACGGGTTCACGCCGCCGATCGTCGGGACGTACGAGGTGGCGAACATCACCGGGCTGGCCTGGTTCGGACCCGGGGGGTACATGGCCCTGCTCGCGGTCGCGCTGCTCGTCGTCGCGTTCCGGCTGCGGGACTCCGGGGCGACGGTCCGGGAGGCACCCGAGCTCGTCCGGCGATCGGTCGAGGACCTGCGAACCCGGATCGCTGGCGACCGTGACGGTGCGGTCGTTCGGCCGGCCACGTCCCGGGACGGGACCGGTCGGTCCGCCGGGAGAGCGAGTGAGCTACCGCAGGCGAACGCGACCGAGCCCCGATCCGAACCGACCTCCGAGACGAACGCGACGCACACTCGCACGGCGAACGCCGACTCCGAGTCGGGGGAGAGCCCGTCGTGACCGAGTCCTGGTTCGCCGCGCTCGCGGCCGTGATGCTCGTGGCCTCGCTCGGCGGGGCGGCGCTCGCTGCGGCGGAGTCACCGGACGACGGCGAGGAGACGGTCGTCTGGCGACCGTCCGTCCCGGACGTCCACGACGTCGAGGAGCCCTCGGCCGACGGAACGGCGACCGTCGGCGGCGAGGAGTTCGACTCCATCGAGGCGGCGCTCGAGGCCGCAGAACCCGGCGAGACGGTCCTCGTCGAGGGGGTCTTCGAGGAACGGATCGTCGTCGGGACGGAGGGCGTGACGATCGCGGCGACCGAACCCGACGGCGCGGTCGTCGACGCCGGCGGAGCGGACACGGTCGTCGAGATCACCGCGGAGAACGTCACCCTCGACGGGCTCTGGGTCCGCGGCTCCGGGACCGAGCGTTCCGCCGAGGACGCGGGGATCCTGATCGAGGGATCGGAGGCGACGGTCACGGAGCTCCGGCTCATCGACGTGACCTACGGGATCTACGTCGACGGCGCCGAGGACGTGACGATCGAGGGGACGACGATCGCAGGCGGGGAGGACGTCCCGGTCAGCGAACGCGGCAACGGCATTCACCTGTGGGAAGCCGACGGCGCGGAGATCCGCGACAACTACGTCACGGCCGTCAGGGACGGGATCTACTACCAGTGGTCGGAGGGCGTCCTCGCGGAGGGCAACGTCCTGTGGGAGCTCCGATACGGCGTCCACTACATGTACTCCGACGACAACCGCTTCGAGGGCAACGCGGCCTTCGACAACGACGTCGGCTTCGCGCTGATGGTCTCGTCGAACCTCACGGTCGTGGACAACCTCGCGGTGGCCAACGACGGGGCGAGCTCGCACGGCATCCTGGTGAAGGACGTCGACGACAGCGAGATCCGGGGCAACGACGTGGTCGCGAACGGCAACGGGCTCTACGTCTACAACTCCCAGGACAACCTGATCGCGGAGAACCTGCTGCTCGAGAACGCGGTCGGACTCTACGCCTCGGCCGGCACCAGCGGCGAGCTCGTCGTCGGCAACAGCTTCGTCGCGAACGACGAGTCGGCCTACGCGACGACGAACGCCCACGTCGCGTGGAACGACGACGAGCGGGGCAACTACTGGTCCGACGCCCGTGCCGTCGACCTCGACGGCGACGGGACGAGCGAGGTGCGCCACCAGCCCGCCGGCGCGGTCGAGCG
>SKXI01000054.1 GCA_007128515.1 Halococcaceae archaeon
GAGACCGCCTCGCCGTCGAGTCCGAGATCGATCCGGACGTCCTCGGTCTTCGGCTTCTTCTCCAGTTCCTCGTCGTCCATCGTGTGCGGCGGCGGGGAGCCGATCACGCCCGGGAGCGATCCGTCCTCGGCGTGGATCCGTACGCGCTGGGCCTTGAGTACCCTGGGATCGAACCCGCCGAGCGGATCGACCGAGACGAACCCCTCCTCCGAGACGTGGCTCACCATGAACCCGATCTCGTCCATGTGCGCGGCGACCGTCACCTCGTAGTCGGGGGCTTCGGTACCGCGAATCGTCCCGACGACGTTGCCCATCGCGTCGGTCCGGATCTCGTCGACCTCGGGCGAGAGCGCCTCCCGGACCAGCGTCCGCACGTCGTCCTCGTAGCCCGGGACGCCGGGCGTCTCCGTGAGATCGGTGAGCAGCTCGTAGTCGAACGCCGGTGTGAGCTCCATGGGCCCACTCGCCGCTCGTCCTCTATAAGCTCGGAGGATCTACCGCGCTCGTAGGGATCGTCGGAGGAGTCCATAGGTCCCCTCGTTCGGGACCGAGCGACCCGATCGGGTGACTGGCCACCGAGATCTCCGGTCGGCCACGACGATCCCTCTCATAGTAATTGTCGCGAGTCGTTCCGGTAACGACCGCCCGATGTCGGGCGATCGAACCGGCACACAGTCGCAACGATCACTATCAGACCTCGCGCTCGATGACGTAGCGGGTGAACGACGAGAGCTCCTCGGCCCGGGAGCCCTCGAGGTCGACCGCCGCGAGGTGCTCGCGAGCGCGTGCGGCGAACGCGAGCGCCCGCTCTCTGGCGTACTCCACGCTCCCCGTTTCCTGCATCAGGTCGATCGCCTCGTCGATCTCCTCCCGGCTGTTCTCCTCGGCCTGGAGGATCGCCGCGAGTCGCTCACGATCCGCGGCCGGGGCGTTCGCCGCGGCGTGGATCGCGATCAGCGTCCGTTTCCCCTCCCGGATGTCGTTACCGTAGGCCTTCCCGAACGCGTCGTCCTCGGCGATCGTGCTCTCGATGTCGAGGATGTCGTCGCCGATCTGGAACGCGATCGACATCTCCTCGGCGTAGCTGGCGATCTCCCGCTCGGTCGCCTCGGACTGGCCGGTGAGTATCGCCGCCAGCCGGGCGACGATCCGGCCGAGACAGCCCGTCTTGCACGCACACATCTCCAGGTACTCCGTCTCGCTCACCTCGGCGCCGGCCGTGTTGTGCCAGTAGATGTCCATCCCCTGGCCGAGGTGCGTGCGGTTCAGTTCGTACATCAGCATCTCGAAGATCGCCAGTCGTGTCTCGGCGTTCAATCCAGCTGGATTCGCGCTCACGACCTTCAGAGGGAGGAAGTACATCGCGTTGCCGGCGTTGAGCGCGACGTCGGTCCCGAAGCGATGGTGAAGGGCGGTCTCGCCCCGGCGCATCGTCGCGCCGTCCTCGACGTCGTCGACGATGATCGTCCCGTTGTGGAGGATCTCCGGGATGCAGGCGTAGGGGAGGTACGCCTCCGGGTCGGCGCCGAAGCCGTCGATCAGCAGCAGCGTGACGACCGCCCGCCAGCGCTTTCCACCCCGGTCCAGCAGGTCCCAGATCGGGTCGGCGAGCGCCGCCTGGAGCGCGACCGCGTCGTAGCGGTGGCTCGCCGGGCCGAAGTAGCGTTCGAGGTACGCCTCGTCGATCTCCCGCGGCAACAGCTCCTCGATGGCGGCGTCGACGGTCGGCTGCCACTCCGCCAGCACCTCTCGCATACCCGGGGTTCACTACCCCCGGTGAAAAACCTTCGTTCACGCCCCCACTCCCGCCGTGCCCGCCCTCGAAACGCGCTCCGAGTTCCCCCGGGTTTCAGAACGCTTTTGGCCCGTGCGGCGACAGCTATCTTCCATGGTCGACAGAGACGAACTCCGCCAGCAGTTCCACGACGCGTTCTCCGGCGCCGACTACCCGGTGAAGAACCAGATGGACCTCGTCCCGGCGCTGCCGAACGGCCCGGCGACGCGCTTCGAGTCCGGTGACTTCTCGATGACCGCGATGGAGCTGGCGACCAAACTCGGCGGCCACCAGGAGTTCCCGTACGAGGACCCCGACAGCCTCGTCGACGACGTGATGGACGCCCTCGACGAGCAGGGCGAGATCTAACCCCGCGTTTCGACCTCCTCGGCCCCGGCGCGGCCCTCGATCGACCCCCGAGGACCGCGAGAATCGGGAGACCACCCGGTACCTGGCGGCCGCGATGACCGCAACGTCAACAGCGAAGTCCCTCCGCAAGCAACGGGGGTGCCATGCGTGTGTTCTTCGCGATGCCGCGGGAGGAGCTCCTCTTCGGCCTCCTCGTCGCCTCGATCCACGCCGGCCAGCACCTCTTTCTCCGGCTCTTCCCGCCGCTCATCCCGATCCTCGTCGTCGATCTGGACGCCTCGCTCTGGCAGCTCGGCCTGCTCGTCTCCGTCTACATGTTCGCGGGCGGGCTCTTCCAGGCCCCGATGGGCGTGCTCTCCGATCGGTACGACCGTCAGTACCTCCTGGTTCCCGCCTTCGTCGCGATGGGGGTCGGCTACCTCGTCTTCGTCCTCGCGCCGACCGCTGGCCTCCTCATCCCAGAGCTCTCGCTCGCGGGCCAGACGTTCGACGGCTCCTACCAGGTGATGGCGCTCGGGATGTTCACCGCGGGCGTCGGCTACAGCGCGATCCACCCGGTCGGCTACCCGCTCATCTCCGCGAACGTCGCCCCCGAGAACAAGGGGAAGGTGCTCGGGATGTGGGGCAGCGCCTCGAAGGTCGGCGACGCCGGCGC
>SKXI01000290.1 GCA_007128515.1 Halococcaceae archaeon
TCGTGGGCGAGGATCTGCTGGGTTCTCAGCGCCGTGCGGACCGACTTCTCGGTCGGGAGTGCGAGCGCCTCGTCCTTCCCGTTCGTGTGGAGGCTCTGGGTTCCTCCGAGCACTGCGGCGAGCGCCTGGTACGCGACCCGGACGACGTTGTTATCGACCTGCTGGGCGGTGAGCGTCGAGCCCGCGGTCTGGGTGTGGAACTTCAGCTGTCTCGACTTCGGGTTCTCCGCGCCGAAGCGTTCGTCCATGATCCGCGCCCACATCCGCCGGGCGGCGCGGAACTTCGCGACCTCCTCCAGGATGTCGTTGTGCGCGTTGAAGAAGAACGAGAGCTGCGGGGCGAACGAGTCGACGTCGAGACCGGCCTCGATCGCCGCCTCGACGTACTCGATGCCGTTTCCGAGCGTGAACGCGAGCTCCTGGGCGGCCGTCGAGCCCGCCTCTCGGATGTGGTAGCCGGAGATCGAGATCGTGTTGAAGCTGGGGACCTCCTCGGCCGCGAACGCGAAGATGTCGGTGATGACCCGCATCGAGGGTTCCGGCGGGAAGATGAACGTGTTCCGGGCGATGTACTCCTTCAGGATGTCGTTCTGGATCGTCCCCCTGAGTTCCTCTCGGGGCACGCCCTGCTCGTCGCCGACGGCGATGTACATCGCGAGCAGCACGCTCGCGGGCGCGTTGATGGTCATGCTCGTCGAGACCTCGTCGAGCGGGATCCCCTCGAACACCGTCCGCATGTCGTGAATCGAGTCGATCGCCACCCCCGACTTGCCGACCTCGCCGTCGGCCATCGCGCTGTCGGAGTCGTAGCCCATCTGTGTGGGGAGGTCGAACGCCATCGAGAGCCCGCTCTGGCCCTGCGAGAGGAGGTACTGGTAGCGCTCGTTCGTCTCCTCCGCGGTTCCCATCCCGGCGTACTGGCGCATCGTCCAGAGCCGTCCGCGATACATCGTGGGGTAGACCCCCCGCGTGTACGGCTCCTCGCCGGGGAAGCCGAGGTCGTCGTAGGAGAGGTCGGAGACGTCCGCGAGCGTGTAGAGCCGCTCGATCTCGCGGCCGCCCGTGTCGGTCGTGAACGTCTCCTCGCGCTCGCCGAAGCGATCGAGCGTCGGCGAGAGCATCTCGCGCTCCCAGCGCGCTTTGCCCTCCCGGATCGTCTCCAGATCCTCGGGGTCGAACATGGGAGACGATGGCGCGCGCGGGTCTAAGCCTTGACGGTGAGCGCGACGCTTTTGACGGCCCGGTCTGTAGTACGGGCATGACCGAGCGCGACGGCGGGCCCCCGGATCGACCGCCGATTCCCACTGAAGACGGGTCGAACCGGCGGCGGGCGCTGCTCTACACCCTCCCGTTCCTCCTGCTCGGGCTCGGCAACGTCGCGCTCGTCATCGGCTGGGGGCTCGAACCGCTGTGGGTGTTCGCGATGCTCCCGCCGATCCTCTTCATCACCGTCATCACTTGGATCGCGTTCAAAAGCGGGTTCGTCACCGACCACGACGAGTACGGCGAGGGGCTACAGTCGAGCGAGTGGGACTACGAGTGACGTGATCGCCGGAGCCGTCGGCGTCGCTCGATCACCCGCGGAGACGTCGGGGAACGATCCCGGACGACGGACGACGAGTATCCACGGCGACCTCGCTCAGCGGCCCGTGTCGTACTTGTACGTCGCCGACTCCGGGTCGATGCCGAACTCCTCGGCGAGGTCGCTCACCGCGTCGTCGTCCGTCTCGCTCTCGGCCCCACCGTCACGCGGCCGAGCCTCCTTGAACCGTTCGCGCAGACGAGTGGGCATCCGGAAGTCCCCCGTCTCGATGACGGTGGGGACTGCCTCGGGCATCGTCCGGTCCCGTTTCCGTTCGAGTCGCTCCCGCAGTCCCTCCGGGAGCGCCGCCTCCTCGATCCCCTCGAAGCCGAACCCCTCGAAGTAGTTCGGCGTCGAGACGAACGCGTAGACCCGCTCGAAACCCCGATCAGCGGCGTGATCGAGCAGGCGCTCGATCACGTGTGCGCCGACGCCCTGGCCCCGCCAGGGCTCGATCACGCCGAGACTGGTCAGCTCGCAGAACTCCTCGTCGAGGGTGTGGATCCGGATCCGACCGAAGCCGGCGCGCTCGCCCGTCTCCTCGTCGAGCGCGACGACGTAGTCCCGGGAGCGAAACGCGAGCGCGTCGAGTTCCATCTCCTCGATCCGATCGAGGAGCCAGACCTCCTCGTTCTTTCTCGCGTCTCGGACGTACATGTGCCGCGGTAGCACCCGGCCGGTAAAAAGACTTTCACGGCACCCTCGTTCGACCGGTTCACACCGGCTGTTGTCCGTCCGGACCGATCAGGTCGGTACCCGCCCCTCGGTCCGAGCGGTACCCGGTTACGCCAATCCCGTATCAGAGCGTCGCCGGATCGTCGTCGTCCGAGTGTCGGTGGTCGTCGTCATCGTCGTCGCCGATCAGGTCGTCATCGTCGTCACCGATCAGGTCATCATCGTCGTCGCCGATCAGGTCGTCATCATCGTCACCGATCAGGTCGTCGTCGTCCGAGTGTCGGTGGTCGTCGTCATCGCCGATCAGATCGTCGTCATCGTCGTCGCCGACGAGGCTGTCGTCGTCTCCAATGAGGTCGTCGTCGTCGGAGTGACGGTGATCGTCGTCGCCGATCAGTTCGTCGTCATCGTCGCCCACCAGGCTGTCATCGTCGTCCCCGATGAGGTCGTCGTCGTCCGAGTGGCGGTGATCGTCCTCGCCGACGGCCGTCTCGCTGTGGTCCGTACCGGCGGTCCCCGTCGTCGCTCCGGCCGTCCCCA
>SKXI01000375.1 GCA_007128515.1 Halococcaceae archaeon
CTCTCGCTGGCGGCACCGCCGGGACCGATGAACGCGATCATCGCCGAGGAGAGCGTCCTCCGGGGGTGGGCGGCGGGCTTTCGCGCCGGGCTGGGCGCGATGAGTGCCGACGGCGTCTTCTTCCTCGTCGCGCTCGCGGGCGTCGCGACGGTGCTACAGAACGCTCCCGGCGCACGGGCGGGCATGATGGCCGTCGGCGGGTTGCTGATGTGCTACTTCGCCGTCGGCGCGGCCCGGAGCGCGAGAGGCTCGTTCACCGAGGGCGAGGTCGGGGAGTCGACCGGGTTCAAGAAGACGTTCGGGCTCTCGCTGACCAACCCCTACCAGGTGCTCTGGTGGCTCACGGTCGGCGTGACGCTCCTTGATCCGGGCACGCTCTCGTTCGCGCTCCCGGGTGTCGGTACGCTGGCCATCTCGACCGGGAGCGCGGCGATCGTCGTCGGCTTCTTCTCCGGGATCGCGATCTGGATCGTGACGTTCCCGGCGGCGCTGGTCGCCGCGGGCGAACGCGCGGACTGGTTCGCCCCGGCGGTCGCGGTCGGCAGCGCCCTCGTTCTCCTGGGGTTCGGCCTGCTCTTCCTCTACGGTGCGGCGAACGAGTTCACCACTCTTCTTCGGTGACGTCCATCTCCGGTACTTCGAGTTCGAGCCACTCGCGGAACCAGCGCACGCGCTTGAGCCGCTCGTGGGCCATGCCCTCGGCCGTGTCGCTCTCGATCCGGGAGACGGCGTCCTCGCCGCGTGTGAGCACGCGCTCGACCATCGTCGCGGCGTCCAGGTGCGAGCGCGCCTCGTAGCCCATCCGGAGCAACATGAGCGTGACGCCGTTCGCACCGACCTTGTCGAGCAGGTCGGCCTCGATCAGAGAGCGCGCCTCGAGCGAGAGGTCTGTGAGCGGTCCCTGGTAGGAGTGGTTCACGATCGCTCGGCAGACCTCGTCCACGAACGACTGGGGGTACTCCCCGCGGGAGGCGAGGTACTCGCGGGCGACGCGCGCGCCCTCCTCGGCGTGGACGTCCTGGTCGGCGTCGAGCTTCGCCACGTCGTGAAAGAGCGCCGCGACGCGGGTGACGTCGGGGTCGGCGCCCTCCGCGCGGGCGAGCTCCTCCGCGAGGTCGACCACGTTCATCGTGTGTGCGTAGCGGTAGTCCGCGGAGTGCCACGGGTACCACCGCATGCGGCCGCCCTCGCGTTCGTTGGCGACGCTCGCGGCGAGGTACTCGTAGACGAACTCGCACATCTCCTCGAACTCCTCGTCGGAAACGGGCGTCTCCTTTATCTCGACACCCATAGAGACACCTCGGGAACCGGGCTAGCGTTCATTCTTAGGGGAGAAAAGGTGTGTCGCTCTCTTGAGCGTTACGACACGGTTTCACACGGCCGCTGGCCGCGACGTCGGGAAACGAAATCGCCTTCGGCGCGTGCTCTCGTAGGGATCAATCGGAGCCAACCGGGGATCTCGGTGGCCGATCAGCAGATCCCGTCTCTCGGTCCCGGAGTGGGAACGGTATGGCCTTCTACGATGATCCCTATCAGTACCCAGTATGACCGACCCGCTCTACCTGACCGACACGCTCGCCGAGTCGTTCGAAGCCCGCGTCGAACGGACGCTCGACGACCGCGTCGTCCTCGATCGGACCTGCTTCTACCCGACCGGCGGCGGCCAGCCCCACGACACCGGCACGCTCTCGACGGGGGACCACACGTGGCGAGTGACGGACGTGACGATGCGGGACACGATCTACCACACGATCGAGGGGTCGGAGCCGCCCGAGGAGGGCGACCCTGTCGAGGGGGCGGTCGACTGGGACCGACGCGCCGCCCACATGCGCTATCACACCGCCCAGCACCTCCTCTCGGCGTACCTCCTCGACGAGTACGACGCCCCCACCACGGGCAACCAGCTCTACGCCGACCGCGCCCGGCTCGACTGCGGCTACGACCGGTTCACCGACGAGGAGCTCTCGGGGATCGAGTCCGGCCTGAACGACCTGGTCGCCTCCGACCTTCCCGTCCGCTGGTACGAACTCGACAGGGAGGCCGCGGAGGCGGACCTCGACCCCGAACGGACCCGACTCGACCTGCTCCCCGAGAGCATCACCGAGGTGCGAATCGTCGAGATCGGCGACGCCGATGACCCGTACGACCGGACTGCCTGCGCGGGGACCCACGTCGAGTCGACGGCCGAGATCGGGACGGTGCGGGTAACCGGCCGGGAGACGAGGGGGAGCGACGAGGAACGGATCATGTTCGTGCTGGAGTGATCGAGCAGGTGACCATGGAGATCCGACGGGTGATCCCCCGGGACGCGATCCCGAGCGTCGACGACCCCGAGTTCGCCGACCGGTACGACGGCGATCCCGACGACGAGGTGATCGTCGTCGAGGGAGAGCCACCGCGAGCGTACCCGGTCAGCTATCTCCACTACCACGAGATCGTCAACGACCGGGTGGCGGACCCGCCGGGGACCGACCCGTCGGACGACGGGAGCGCTCCGATCGCGGTCACGTGGTGTCCGCTCTGTGCGAGCGCGGTCGTCTACGACCGCCGGGTCGAGGGTGAGGTACTGACCTTCGGCGTCTCGGGGAAGCTCGCAGACGACGACCTCGTGATGTACGACCGGGAGACCGATTCCGAGTGGAAGCAGTCGAGCGGCGCGTGTATCGCGGGGACGTACGAGGGCGACCGGCTGCGGGTACTCCCAGCCGCGATGACGAGCTACGAGCGCTTTCGCGAGAGCCACCCGGAGGGCGTGGTCCTCGCCCCTCCGGGCGGGGAGAGCGAGGCGAGCGGA
>SKXI01000496.1 GCA_007128515.1 Halococcaceae archaeon
CGTTCCGTCTGGGCGTCCTCCCTCACGACCGGTGGTTCTCCCCGCTTTCGACCTACCACATGGGTGGGCTCGCACCGATCGTCCGCTGTGCGCTCTACGGGACCACGGTGGTCGTCGCCGGGGGGTTCGACGCCGAGCGGACCGGACGGCAGATCGAAGAGTGCGAGGCGAGCGGTGTCTCGCTCGTCCCGACGATGCTCAGGCGGTTGCTCGACGCCGGGTTCGACTCGGCGAAACTGCGGTTCGTCCTGCTCGGCGGGGCGCCGACGCCACCCGGACTGATCGCCCGGTGTGAGCGCGAGGAGGTCCCCGTCTGTCCCTCGTGGGGGATGACCGAGACGGCCTCGCAGATCGCGACCGCGCTACCGGACGAGGCGTTCTCGCACCCCGAGAGCGTGGGTCGACCGCTTTTGGGGACCCACGTTCGGGCGGTCGCCGACGGTGCGGTGCAGCCGCCGGGCGAGGTCGGCGAACTCGTCGTGAGCGGTCCGACGGTCACCCCCGGCTACCACGCCGCGCCCGAACTGACCGAGGCGGCGTTCTCTCCCCACGGGTTCCGGACCGGTGACGTCGGGAGCGTCGGCGAGGACGGCCGGATCCGCGTGCTCGGGCGGGCGGACGACGCGATCACGACCGGCGGCGAGACCGTCCACCCGGGTCGGATCGTCGCGGCCCTACGAGAGCATCCCGACGTCCGGGACGCCGCGGTCGTCGGCCTCCCCGATCCCGAGTGGGGCGAGCGGGTCGCCGCGCTGGTCGAGGCCGAACCCGGGGCCGATCCCGACCGAGACGCGGTACGCGAGTGCTGTGCCGAGCGCCTCGCCGATTACGAGGTCCCGAAGACGATCGAACCCGTCGACGAACTCCCGAGGACGGCCTCCGGGACGGTCGATCGTGGGGTGGTCCGACGGCTCCTCGGGAGCGGCTCATCCGGGTGAGCGAATCAGCTCGTCGACTGACGTTCCGTCGTCGAGGACCGAGCCGAGCCAGACCCGCGCGTCGTTGATCCGGAGCTTCGTCCGGGGGGAGAGCTCGTGGAGGTCGGGTCGGTCGGGGAAGAGTCGGCGGTCGAGGTCGTTCTCGCGGTAGATCCGGTCGCGGTCCGGCCAGGGGGTGGCGAACGGCTCGAGACCGGGGGTGAGGCGTCTGAGGAACTTCTCGAGCTGGTTGAGCTGGTACGAGCGGTGCGGCCGGTCCGGCGGCCGGTGGTCGAATATCGCCGGATCGATCAGTTCGAGGGCGGCCTGGTAGGTCTCGTCGTTTCGGAACTCCGGCGGGGTGGTGAGGTGCCAGTCGAGGAGTTCGGAGTCGGCCGCGACGAGGCTCTCGACGTGGTCGGCCGCGAGGTCGGTGCGGAACGGGAGCGCCGGCTTCAGGCGGACGCCCATCAGCGCCATCGCGTTGTGGATCGACTCCGACCGCCCGAGACACCGATCGAACTCGGCTTCGATCGCCTCCTCGAGGAAGCCCTCGGGCGTCTCCGGACCGTCCGCCCGGACGAGGAGACGCCCGTCCCCTCCGGCGAAGTCGAGCTTCCTCGCGAACCGTTCGGCGACGTCGGGACGGGCGTCGAGCCTGTCGAGCGGGAACCGCTTGTGGAGCACCGCGATCTGGTCACGGGGGAGGTAGTGGTCGCGGAGGAGCGAGTCGAGCAACAGTCCGTGGTAGATCGTCGGTGCGGTGATCCCTGCGGCCGAGCCACGGTGGTGGACGTGTATCGACTCGCGGACCCCGTTCGTCCGGCGGACGACCTCCGGCCTCGCGTCCAGATACGCCTCGGTGACCGGCAGCGTCCGGTGTCGTTTCCCGTACTGCTCGCAGAGCCGTCTCGCGGTGGCGGCCTCCGGGTCGTCGGGTTCACCGAGCGTGTAGCAAACGTCGAGATCCGCGAGGGTCGCGAGGAGGAGACGGGAGTCGTAGCCCGCACTCATCAGCATCCCGCCGGGTCGCGGGTAGCCCGACCGCCGGTCGACCGCCCGCTCGAGCCGTCGAGCGAGTTCGCCCGTGTGGTCGACGATCCTCGGGTCGTAGACGAACCGGGTGAGCGACTCCGTCCGCCGCTCGAACAGTGCGGCGTCGAACGGGAGGCGCTCGACGCCGCGGACGAGCGTTCGGTCCCCCAGAACGACGCCGAAGTGGACGAACTCGCGGAGCCCGCGCCGGTCCACGGTCGGGGTAGGAAGGCTCCGCACGACCGCCGCCGCGTCCGTCCCGAAGACCCTGCCCCGTGGGCTCTCGGCCACGAAACACTCCCACGAGCGGATCGGGTCGGTGACGACGACCGCCTCACCGTCGGCCTCTATCACGGCGACGTACGACCCGTTGATCTCGGAGAACGCGTCGATGCCGACGGCACCGTAGCGATCGAACAGCCACGCCGCGACCGACCCCTCGGCGTCGCTCGGCGAAAACGCTTCCCCCCAGACGACGCAGAACCCCTCGTCCGACCGGTGGAGCGCGGTCCGTCCCGGGATCCCGATCGCGGGATCGCTGACGCCGACGGTCACGCTCTCGCCCCGGAGGAGTCGGTCGAACTCCTCGAGGGAGCGAACGCGCTCGAACCGATCCTGTGGGCCGTAGAGTCCGAACAGTTCCCTCGACGGCTGGGTGGTTGACACGAGTTCCGCTCCGTACACCGCCGAGAGTTATGTCGGTTTCGTCGCGATCCGATCGATACGGGGCCCCGACGCCACGGTTAACAGGGCCGGCTGCCAATCCAGAGGCGTGTGTACCCTGATCGTCGCCTGGCGCGTGTTCTCCGATCCGATCGTCGTCGCCGCGAACCGGGACGA
>SKXI01000440.1 GCA_007128515.1 Halococcaceae archaeon
GCGAGCGCGACGCCGACCGCGCCCAACAGGGTGACCGCGAGCGCCACGGTCGCGAAGATCAGCGCCGTGTCGGTCGCCTTCCGGCGCATCGAACGCTCCCTCCGGGTGCCGTAGACGGCACTGAACGTCATGTTGACCGCCTGGACCATCGTCGCGGTGCTGTAGAGGAAGATCCCGGCGGCGATCAGTCCCGCCCGGGTGCGTCCGGAGCCGTCGCCGCCGACCTCCTCGATGACGCCCTCGGTCTCCGCGGCGTGGAGTCCCGTCACGGACTCGAGCGCGTTCGCCGTCGTCTCGGGATCGGTGGCGATCGAGATCGCGATGGCGAGCAGCAAGAGGAGCGGGATCAGCGAGTTGAACGCGTAGAAGGCGAGCCCCGCGGCCGTGACGGTGATCTGGCGTTCCCGTCCGACGGCGGCGGCGGTCTTCAGCGCGGAGAGCCACCCACGAGTGTTCACCATCGGTCGACCCTCGGCTCTGGGGGACGGTAGGCCCTTCGACACTGCGGTCGATCCTACTCGTCTCGCCCGATCGGATAGGTGGCGATCTCCGGATACCGGAGCCTCTCGGGGTGTCGGTCCCACCACCGGACCGCGTGGATCTCATCGGGTTCGGGTCTCGGTTCGCCCGACCGGTAGCGGGCGTCGAAGACAGCGATCAGCCGGCTGATCGGCAGCTCCCCCTCACAGCCGTTGACCATCACCGTCGCACTCGTCAACCCCCGGAGATCGATCTCGACGCCGGTCTCCTCGCGAGCCTCGCGGAGCGCGGTCCCCTCCAGGGACTCCCCCGGTTCGTGTTTGCCGCCCGGCTCGGACCACGGCCCGCCCGGCCCGTGCTGGACGAGCAGCGCCTCGCCGTCGCCGTTGCGCACCCACGCGCCCGCGCCGCCGAGCGTTCCGGCTTCGTGGCGCTCGCGGATCCAGCCGTAGACCTCCGCGTCCCGTTCGTACTCCTCCTCGATCACCTCGAACGGGCCGTACCCGTCTTCGAGGCGGTCGAGTTCGGTCTCGACCCGTCGGCGGGACGCCTCGGCGATCCCCATGCCGGTCGGTCGGACGACGCCGGCAAAAACCCGCCGTTCGCACACGGTTTTGTCGCGAGTAGCCCTCCCACGGTTATGGACCCACAGGGGATCGACCACCTGGTGCTGACGGTCGCGGATACCGAGCGAACGTGTGCGTTCTACGAGCGGGTCGTGGGGGCCGAACGGGTGGAGTTCGACGGCAGACTCGCACTGCGGATCGGCGAGCAGAAGGTGAACCTCCACGTCGCGGGCGAGGAGTACGACCCACACGCGACGGAACCGGTCCCCGGATCGGGCGACTTCTGCGTGCTCGTCTCGACGCCGATCGAGAAGGTCGAACGGAAACTGGACGAGGAGGGCGTCGAGGTGATCCACGGTCCGACCGAGAAGGTCGGGACGCACGGGCCGCTCCGATCCGTCTACGTTCGCGACCCGGACGGCAACCTCGTCGAACTCGCCGAGCCGCGGTACTGACGCGGAGGAGTGTCCTCTCGCCGCTCGGGAACGGGTGGTCCTCGACCGATCGGAACGCAGTGATCGCTGCGACGAACCTCTCGAGCAGCGGTACGTCTCCCCGTGGGCGAGGCGACGCAGTTCGTCCCTCGTTCGGTCGAGCCCTCGACGATTCGACGGTGGAGAGACGGCGAGTCGACCACACCGTGGCGTCTGCCGACGGAACCGATTCCCATCGGTGGCCCGTACCTCGAAGGACGAGCATGACGAGCACGAACCGCGACCGGGACGACCGGCCCACCGAGACCGCGATGGACCAGTTCAGGCTCCTCCGCCACGGCGAGGGCCCGAACGTGCTGAACCACACGAAGGTCCGACGGATGGCCCGCGACGCCGGCCTGAGCGAACTCGCCGACGCCGTCGACGAGGGGTGGTACTACGACCTCGTCGCCCGGTACCGCGCGGAGAGCCGATTCGACGATCCGGACGCCGGCGGAGGGTGATCGACCCTGGACGTCTCCCGATCGTACCACGGGTACCGACCGGCCCGGTCTCGGGTACGCACCCGTCCGGGTCCGTGATCTCCAGTACGAGAGCACTCACCCCGCCGGTCCGGGAGATTGGGAAACGACCAATACCGTGGGATCCGTCGTCACGGGCATGGGCAAGAGAGACGGAACACGCGTCAAGGAGGTGATGTCGTCCCCACTCGAGACGATCTCGCGGAGGGCGACGGTTCAGGAGGCCGTCGAGCGGATGCGCGACCGGAACATCAACGCGCTGGTCGTGACGACCGACCCCCCCTCGATCATAACCAGCACCGACGTGCTCGACGCGGTCGCGGAGGGGAGAGACCCCGCCGACCTCCAGGTCTCTGACGTCATGACGAAGTCGGTCGAGACGGTGCCCGAGAGCCTCTTCCTCGAGGAGGTCGCCGCGATGATGACGAGTTTCGGCATCAGACACCTCCCGGTCACCGACTTCGACGACGACCTCGTCGGGATGGTCTCCTCGACCGATCTGGCGGCGTACCTCTCGTGAGGGCGGAACTCCGTCGGTGGGGCCCTCGGACCCGGTAGCTCCTCTCCCCCCGCGGAGACGACCGTACCGGAACCGTGGCGGGCGGAGCCGGATCACGTCGGAACCGCCCGGCGGGGTTCGGTGCGGAACCCCACGAGGGGTACGGCTGTTCCGTGATGGCTGTCTCGACCGCGTCAGTTCCGATCCGACCGTCCTCCGATCTCGTGCTCGGAATCCGGCGTACCGGGGCGATTCAGACGTGCTCGTCGAGGAACTCGGCGATCGC
>SKXI01000230.1 GCA_007128515.1 Halococcaceae archaeon
GCCCGGGTAGCCTTCACGCGCGCTCTGCCCTTCTCGATCTGGGTGCGGTAGCCGCCGAACTCCTGGCCGAGCGTGACAGGGGTCGCGTCCTGGAGGTGGGTCCGGCCGGTCTTCACCACGCCCGCGAACGCCTCTTCTTTCTCGGCGAGCACCTCCTCGAGCGTTTCGAGCGCCGGCAGCACCTCCTCCTCGATCGCGACCAGCGCCGAGACGTGCATCGCCGTCGGGATCACGTCGTTCGAGGACTGCCCGAAGTTGACGTGGTCGTTCGGGTGGACCGTGTTCTCGCCGATCTCGTCGCCGAGGATCTCGGTCGCCCTGTTCGCGATCACCTCGTTCGTGTTCATATTGGACGAGGTCCCCGAACCGGTCTGGAAGACGTCGACGGGGAACTGGTCGTGGTGGTCGCCCTCGATCACCTCGTCTGCGGCCTCGACGATCGCCTCGCCGATCTCGCCCTCAAGGAGATCGAGGTCGAGGTTCGCCCGTGCGGCGGACTTCTTCACGACGCCGAGCGCGCGGACGAACCGGCGGTCGAACTCGATCCCGGAGATCGGGAAGTTCTCCACCGCCCGCTGTGTCTGTGCCCCCCAGTAGGCGTCCGCGGGGACCTCCATCTCGCCCAGGCTGTCGCGTTCGGTCCGGAACTCCTCGGTCATACCACTCCCCTCTCCGGGATCGGGGTAAAAGCTACTGGATCCCGCCGGTCGACGGACTCGTCCACGGCACCCAGCCCGGGGTACTCACACGGACTGCTGTCCGTCCGCACCGACCGGAGGCATACCCCTTTCGGTCCGAGCGGTAGCCAGGTACGCCGATCCGTAGCATAGTGATGGGTGCGAGTCGTTCCCGTATCGACCGCGCGCCGTCGTGCGGTCGGATCGGTAGACAGTCGCAACGACGGGCACACTGTCGGCCGTACCTCCGTGAGGATTCTCCCCACCCTGTAGCGGTGTGAATCTGTACCGATTTACAGCCGACAGTGTATCAGCCCTCGTACTCCTCGGGGGTGTACGTCTTCAGTTCGAGGGCGTGGATGTCCCGCGTCATGTGCTCGCCGAGCGCGTCGTAGACCAGCTGGTGCTGGGCGACGAGGCTCTCGCCCTCGAAGGCGGGCGAGACGACGACCGCGGTGAGGTGGTCGTCGTCGTGTTCGCCGCGCGCTCTGCGTACCTGCGCCTCGGCGTCGAGTTCGGCTTCGATCAGCGCCTCGACATCGCTCGGGTCCATACCCCCTCTCCGCACCCGTCGCTCAAAAACGTGTTCAGGTCCAGTCGTCCAGGCCGGTCTGCGTCGTCGCCTCCTCGATCCGCTCGAAGCCGCGTTCGACCTCGCTCTCGGGGATCCCCCACCTCGCGACGTACTCCCGCGCCGCAGCGACGTCCGGCGAGCCACCGAACGCGACCTCGGGGTCGGTCACGGGCGGGTCGAAGAAGAGTTCGCGCACCGCCTCGGCGTTCTCGATCGTCTCCTCGCGGGCGTCGAGCACGCTCCAGAGGTCGCCGTGTTCGCGGATCTCCGTCAGTGCCGTCTTCGGACCCACCCCGGAGATCCCCTCGTTGAAGTCGGTCCCACAGAGGATCCCCACGTCGATCAACTGCTCGAGCGTGAGATCGAGCTCCGAGAGCGTCCGCTCCAGGTCCATCAGCTCCGGGTCGCCGCTGCTGGTCAGCCCCCGGAGCGTCTTCGGCGAGCCGAACAGGAGCGCGTCGTAGTCCTCGGTGCCGGCGTAGTCCACCGTACCGGTCTTCGCCATGTGTGCGGTCTGTGCCTCGCCCTCGGCTGGGGCTTCGACGATCGGGACGGCGAGGAGCGAGAGGAGTTCGCGCGTCGTCTCCTGGATGGTCGGCGTGAGCCGCTGGGTGCGCGATTCGAGCCGGGCAGCCGCGACCGTATCGCCCCGCTCTCTCGCGCGTTCGAGCTCCATCTCCGCCTCCTTGCGCGCCGCGCGTCGCTCTTCGACCTCCGCCGCCTTCAGGTCGGTCACCGCGCCGTCGAAGACCATCACCGGCGTGAGATCGTTCTCGTAGAGCTTCGGTAGTCCCTTCACGACGCCGATCAGGTTCGCCACCTCCTCGCCCTCGTCGGTCGTGTACGCCTCCGAGGAGGTCCACTTCACCGTCGTCGTCAGGTACCGGTAGAGCCAGTTGTGCGCGTCGACCGCGACCGTCGATCCCCCGACCTCCTCGAACGAGACGGTCTCGATCGAGGCGAGCTCCCTGAGTGCGGCGTTTCCCATTGCCCGAGGTTCGGACCCGGTAACTTTGAAGCTACGGACTTCGGAACGGAAACCGACTACTTCCCCCGATCCCTCGGTCCGACATGGACCTCCGAGAGCGCCTCGTCTCCCTCGACCGGTTTCCCCTGATCGTGCTCGTCACCTCGCTGGTAACCGGCGTCGGATCGATAGGGATCGGGCTCCTCGCGGGCGAGGCGGTGCTGGTCGGCCTCGGTGTCGTCTGGGCCGTCGGCGGACTCCTCTTCGTGAGAGCGCTGTCGGCGGAGTGACTCGTACGGACCGTTGTGATCCTTCACCGCCAGGCCGAAACGAAGAGCAGCGTTCGGCGCTCGACCCAGCTTACCCGAAACGTCCCGAAAACGGTGACACCGGTCCGTATCAGATCTCGGTCTCGAACTCGGAGAGCTCGTAGACCGTGTCGGTCCCGCGGCGGTCGAGCGTCTCGTTGGCCAGCAGCCAGTAGACGACCGAGAGCGCCTTCCGCCCCTTGTTGTTCGTCGGGACGACCAGGTCGACGTTCGAGGTCTGGTTGTTCGAGTCACACATCGCGATCACGGGGATGCCGACCGTGATCGCCTCGGTGACCGCCTGCGCGTCGCCGATCGGGTCGGTGACGACGACGACGTCCGGCTCGATGTAGCCCTCGTACGCCGGGTTCGTCAGGGTCCCCGGGATGAACCGGCCGGTTCGCGCCTGCGCGCCGATCACGTCGGCGAACGTCTCGGCCGGGAACCGACCGTACTGGCGCGAGGAGGTGACGAGGATCTGCTCGGGCCCGTAGTTCGCGAGGAAGTTCGCCGCCACCTGGATCCGGTCGTCGGTCTGGGAGACGTCGAGGACGTAGAGCCCGTCGGTCCGGACGCGGTGGATAAAGCGCTCCATGTCCTTCGTCTTCTGCTGGGTCCCGATGTGGACGCCGGCCCCCAGATACTCCTCGACGGGGATCAGGAGGTCTGCCTCCTCGTCCGGCATGACGTCCTCGTCGAACGCCGGGCCTGCGGGCTCGTCGTCCTCGGCAGTCTCGGGTTCGGAATCTGGCTCGGCCTCGGCCTCCTCCGCCTCGGCGCTCTGTTCTGCGTCGTCGTCTCGCACGTCCGTGTCGGGATCGACCTCGGGGTCCGCGCCCGCCTCGGGCTCGGGCTCCTCGTCGATCTCCGCTTCGGCCGCGTCGAGTCCTTCTTGATTGTCGCTCATAGTGCGTCGTCCGCGATGCGGATCAGTTCGTTCAGTTTCGCGGTTCGCTCGCCGCCGACCGCGCCGGTCTTGATGTAGCCGGCACCGGTCGCCACGGCGAGGTGCGCTATCGTCGTGTCCTCGGTCTCGCCCGACCGGTGGGAGATCACCGTCTCGTAGCCGTTCTCGACGGCGAGTTCGATCGCGTCGAACGTCTCGGAGAGCGTCCCGATCTGGTTCGGCTTGATCAGGATGCTGTTGCCGGCACCGACGTCGATCCCGCGGGCGAGCCGCTCGGTGTTCGTGACGAACAGGTCGTCCCCACAGACGAGCGTCCGGTCGCCGACGCGCCCGGTGAGCTCGGCGAAGCCCTCGAAGTCGTTCTCGTCGAGGGGGTCCTCGACGTAGAGCAGGCCGTACTCGTCGGTCAGCTCCGCGAGGTACGCGACCTGTTCGTCGGTCTCCCGCTCGGTGTCGCCGTACTCGTAGACGCCGTTCTCGTCGTCGTAGAGCTCCGAGGCGGCCACGTCGAGGCCGAAGCCGATCTCGAAGCCGACCTCGTCGGCCACGATCCCGGTCGCCTCCTCGACCAGTTCGAACGCCTCGCCGTCGGGGATCGCTGGCGCCCACGCGCCCTCGTCGCCCTTCCCCGCGGGCGTGCCCCGCTCCTCCAGGAGGTCGCCGACGACCCCGTGGACGAGCGCGTTCGCGAACACCGCGTCGGAGACGCTCGGTGCCCCGATCGGCACGGCGAGGAATTCCTGGATGTCGGTCGCGTCGGCGGCGTGTTCGCCACCGCCGATCACGTTGCCGAACGGGATCGGGAAGTTCCGACCCCGGAACGCCCCACCGAGATGCTGGTAGAGCGGGGCGCCGAGCGCGTCGGCACCCGCCTTCGCCGCGGCCATGCTGATCGCGACGGCGCTGTTCGCGCCGATTTCCGAGTAGTTCTCGGTGCCGTCGGCGGCGGCGAGCGCGTCGTCGACCGAGCGCTGGTCGCCCGCATACACTTCGCCGACGAGTCTGGGGACGGCGTCCTCGCGTGCGTTCGCGATCGCCTCACGCGCGTCGAGTTCGATCGCCTCGAACTCGCCCGTCGAGGCGCCGGAGGGTGCGGCCGCGCGGCCGAACCCGCCGCTCTCGGTGAGCACGTCCGCCTCCACGGTGGGGTTGCCCCGCGAGTCGAGGATCTCCCTGAGTCGAACGGACTCGATCAGCGTCACGCGGGCCCACCCCGTTTGACGGTGAAGGGGAGGACGCCCGCGTCGTACTCCTCGGCGGCGATCAGTATCGGCTCGCGCTCGTCGGTCTCGATCAGCACCGGTGCGCCGTAGGAGACCTGCAACGCTCGCGCGCCGAGGATGCGTGCCTTCTCGTACCGGTTGAACCGCTGGCGCTGTGTCATTGGTAGGGTGAGACCACGTCGACGAGGTCGGTGTGCGAGACGAGCATCCGCCGACAGCAGTGTCGGTTCACGCCGAGGTCGTCGAGCACCTCGGCGGGGTCTTCGCCCTCCGCCTCCCGCGCGGAGAACTCCTCCCAGTGCTCGCCGACGACCTTTCCGCACGTAAAACACCGGACAGGTACCATCATGACGAGATCACCGGTAGGACTTCTGGTAGCGTGCTCTCGCGCCGGGCCCGCCCCACTTCTTCGGCTCGGTCTGTCTGATGTCGTTGACCAGCAACGACCGGTCGAACTCCATGTAGGCGTCGCGGAGTTCGGCGTCGTTGGTGTGCTGGACCAGCGCGCGTGCGATGGCCGTCCTGACGGCGTCCGCCTGTCCCGAGAACCCACCGCCCTCGACGCTGACGTCGAGGTCGACCGCGTCGCGGACGCCGTCGACGATGCGGAACGGTTCGAGCATCTTCAGCCGGGCGATCTCCGGCTCGACCAGTTCGATCGGGACCGAGTTCACCCGTACCCGACCGGAGCCGTCCCTGGCCGTCGCCCGCGCGACGGCCGTCTTCTTCTTGCCGCTCGTGTTCGTTACCATGTGACGTTAGCACCCACCTGTTCTGCGATCTCGCCGAGCGAGACGAACTTGATGTTCGAGAGCCGATCCAGCGACGTGTCCTCCAGGAGCTCTCCGTCCTCGTCGTACGGGTTGCCGACGTAGACGCGGACGTTCTCGAGCGCTTCGCGGCCGTGTTTCTTCTTGTACGGGATCATGCCGCGGACCGCTCGCTTCATGATGCCGTCGGGCCGTTTCGGGTAGGCCGGGCCCTGGTCCGATCCGATCTCCGCACGCTTCTGGTAGACCGAGAGGACGTCGTCGCGGGCACCGGTGATCACGGCGTGTTCGGCGTTCACGACGGCGATCCGTTCACCGTCGAGCGCCGCCTGTGCGACGTAGCTCGCCACCCGGCCGACGATGCAGTCGCGCGCGTCGATCACGCGGTCGACCTCGAACTCGGTCCCGGAGACGCTGCTCATGTGATCACCCGCACGTTCGTACCGTCGGGGTTCTCCTCGACGGCCTGTTCCAGCCGCTTCACTTCGCCGTTCGCCTGCTCGATCTTCGTCTCGGCGCTCCGAGAGAAGTCGACGGCGGCGACGGTGACGTCGGTCTGTAGTACACCGCTTCCGAGCACCTTCCCCGGAACGACGACGGTCTCTTCCCCCTTGGCGTACCGTTCGATACGCCCGAGGTTGACCTCGGCGTGGCTCCGGCGTGGTTTCTCTAAGCGGGCTGCGATGTCGCTCCAGACGTCGGCGCCCGACTCGTGGGCGGCCGACTTCAGTTCGGCGATGAGACTCTGCAGCCTCGGGTTCGTCGTGCTCATTGTTCCTCCGTGGTTGTGAAAACAGAGTGCAGGGAGCAGGATTTGAACCTGCGGACTCCTACGAGACGGCGCCCTGAACGCCGCGCCGTTGGCCAGACTTGGCTATCCCTGCACGATGGGTGTTCTGCGCGCTCTGCTACTCGTCGGCCCTTCAAACCAGTTTCGGTCCGCACGGCTCTCCGCGGTCGGTGGCCAGTGTCGCCGGCGAACGTGGTGTGGTCTGGTGGGCTCATGATCGACTGGTTACAGCTGGATCGCGTCGTGGAGTTCGGCCGCCCTGTCCCCGATCGACGTCGCCGCGCTGTCGACCAGCGTCTCGACGTCGAACGAGCCGTCGGTCTCGACGTGAAAGACGTACGCGTTCGGCACGTCCTCGACCGAGACCTCCTTTCCGGGGTAGCGGTTCCGGAGGTCGTGGTCGAACTCGCTCGTCGGGACGAGCTCGCCATCGTCTTCGATGACCCCGCGGACGATCCGCGGCTCGTCCTCGGCGAACTCCTCGACGTCGCCCTCGACGCTCACCCGCAGGAGGTGTCGGTAGCCGACCGAGACACCGCCCTGGTGTTTCGCGTGGGTCTTCCCCCGGCCGAGGACGGCGTCCGCCTCGAGTTCGAGTCGCTGGCCGTCTTTAAGCTGGATGATCGGGACGTTCTGTTCGGCGGGCTCGACCATTCCGTCGGCGCTGACCAGGTCGCCCGAGTAGGCGGTGCCCGGCCCCGAGACGTCGAGCGCGAGGGTCACGGTGTCTCCCTCCTCGAACTCGCCGACCGGGGTCGTGAGCGGGATCAGCCCCAGCCGGAGCGAGATCTGCTCGTTGAACATCACCGAGGAGTTCTCGATGACCCGGACGGTCTCGATCGCGAACGTCGGCACGTCCGCGACCATCGCCCGGCGGATACCGTTGGCGTACGCGGGGGTGATCCCACGTACGAGAAACCGCATCGAGCGGTCGCCGTCTTCCACTACCTCGACGTCGAGTTCGGTCATGCTAGAACCCGGCGCTCTTGGGTGCGCGGCAGCCGTCGTGCGGTACCGGCGTGACGTCCTCGATCCGACCGATCTCGAGACCGGCGCGGGCGAGCGCGCGGATCGCCGCCTGTGCGCCCGGTCCGGGGTTGCGCTGCTGGTTGCCCCCCGGCCCGCGAACGCGGACGTGGACCTTCTCGATACCGGCCGCCTTCACCTCCTCGGCGACGCGCTCTGCCATCTGCATCGCCGCGTACGGCGAGGCCTCGTCCCGGCTCTGTTTGACGACCGTGCCGCCGCTCGACTTCGCGATCGTCTCCGCCCCGGTCTGATCCGTGACGGTGATGATCGTGTTGTTGAACGAGGCGTGGATGTGCGCGACGCCCCAGATGTCGTCGTCGGCGCTCACGACTGACCCTCCGCCCGCTCGGGGTGCAGGTCGTCCGCGAGCGGACTCGTCTCGTCGAAGGAGACGTGGTCCTGCTCGGCTGTCGGTACGGTGTACGACGGAACGCGGACGCGTCTGCCGTCGACCGTGACGTGGCCGTGGACGATGAACTGGCGCGCCTGTTTGGGCGTGCTCGCCAGCCCCTTCCGGTAGGCGACGGTCTGGAGTCGCCGCTCGAGGATGTCGGTCACCTCGAGCGCGAGGACGTCGTCGAGGTCCTCGTTCTCGGCGAGGATCCCGAGTCGTCGGAGTCGGGAGAGGAACGGCTCGCCCGCCTCCATCGCCTCCTCCAGGTCGCCCTGTGCCTCTCCGATCAGGCGACGGGCCTCGCGGCGCATCGAGCGCAGTTCGGACTCCGCACGCCAGAGCTCCTCTTTGTTCTTCAGGCCGTACCGGCCGACGAGCGAGTGCTCGGCGGCGATCCGCTCGCCCTGCCACGGGTGGTTCGGCGTCTCGTAGAACTTCGTGTTCTGTCCCAGCGCCATTACTCGTCGTCCTCCGCGGCTTCCTCTTCTCGTTCCTCTCGGATCGCCTCGACGTTCACGCCGACGGTCCCCTCCGAGCGACCGGTCGAACGGGTCCGCTGTCCGCGGACCTTCTGCCCGCGCTGGTGGCGGATCCCCCGGTAGGATCGGATCATCTGCAGGCGGTTGACGTCCTGCTGGCGGGTGAGTTCGAGGTCGTTCCCGATCTCGTGGGTCGCCTCACCGGTGTAAAAGCGGTTTCGGTGGTTCGTGAGCCACTCGGGGTTCTCGTCCGCGAACCCCTCGACGTGCTCGATCACTCGGTCGATCTCCTCGTCGGGCAGCGCGCCGAACGTCGCCTTCGGGTCGACGTCCGCCTTGTCGGCGATGATGCGCGCCGCTCGACGGCCGATACCGTTCATCCCGGAGAGCGAACGCTCGACGGATTTGGTCCCGTCGAGGTCGATCCGTCCGATCCGGATGAAGTAGCGGAGGTCCTCTCCGTCCTCCGCGTCGTCTTGTGTGTGTTCTTCCTCGCTCATTGTCTCTCTGAGCCGATTGCTGACGTCGTGGCGGGGATTCGAACCCCGGAGGCTGTATGCCACAGAGTTAGCAACCCTGCGCCTTGGGCCAGGCTTGGCTACCACGACACGCGATCAGTACGTTCGCCCTCGTGGACTCGGGGGCGGTCCCCTGCAGTATGCACGTCTGGATACCTCGTTCGCGTACTTAAGCACACCGATCCCCCGTACGGTTTAGCCGCCTCGGTCCTACCGCGGGGTATGGACCAACGAGTCGGCGTCGTCGGCGCGGGCGTCGCGGGCCTCGGCTGTGCCCGGGAGATAGACGGTGAGATCACCGTCCTGGAGAAGTCACGCGGGGTGAGCGGCCGTGCCGCGACCCGCCGAACGAACGGCTGTCGGTACGACCACGGCGCGAACTACATCGATCTGGAGCCCGACGACGAGCTCCTCTCGCTGGTCGAGGGGCTCGGGACCGACGGCCTGGTCGATATCGAGGAACCGGTCTGGGTGTTCGACCGAGAGGGGGAGATCGCGCCGGGTCACGGCGAGGACGGGCACAAACTCACCTACGAACGGGGGATCACGGGGTTCGCGAAACGGCTGCGCGACGACGCTGGCCTCGAGGTTCAGACCGAGACGCGTGCGGAGTCGCTCGCGCGAGCCGACGACGGGACCTGGACCGTGACGGACACCGAGGGGGGCGAGTGGGGGCCGTTCGACGCGCTCGTCCTCACGCCGCCGGCGCCCCAGACGGCGGCGCTGCTCTCGCGCGCCGACTGGGACGACCCGCTCCGCGAGCGCCTCCACGGGGCGGTCTCGGCCGTCCCGTTTCGCACCGTCATCACCGCGGTACTGCACTACCCGTTCGAACTCGACGTGCCCTACTACGCGCTCGTGAACACCGACAAGGAGCACGGGATCGGCTGGCTCTCGCGCGAGGAGTGCAAGCCGGGGCACGTACCGGAGGGAGAGAGCCTCCTGATCTGTCAGATGGGGGGTGACTGGTCGGCGAGACGCTACGACGACCCGCCCAAGGAGGTCTGTGACGACGCCGCGACGCTCGTCGCCGATCTGCTCGGGGACGACCGACTCGCCACGCCCGACTGGACCGACTGGCAGGGCTGGCGGTACGCGATTCCGGAGGATTCGGTCGACGAGTCGGTCGTAGCCGAGGCGGAGCGGGCGGGGCTCTACCTCACCGGCGACTGGCTGGTGGGGACCGGCCGGGTGGACGGGGCGTTCGTGGCGGGTCGTGAAACCGGGAAACGAGTGGCGAGGGGACTAAACGGCTCGTAAGCGGGCGGCGAGGGAGTCGAGGTGTGCGACGCCGACGACGGCGACGATGCGTTCGTCGGGTTCGGTGTCGAGGATGGCGTCGGCCATACAGGCGTCGCGGGCGGCGTCCCGGGTCGCTCTGGCGGGGGCGTCGGTCGAGGCGGCGAGGGCGCGTGCGGCGCGCACCTGCCGGTCCTCGTCGTGGGCCTGTCTGGAGGGGGTGTCAGCGGGGCTGCAGTCGTAGCGTCGGGGGGCGCCGACGCGGATCAGGAGGGGAGTGCGTTCACAGAGGGGGCGGGCGGCCGCACAGGCGATCGCCTGCGCCGACGCCGAGAGCGTCTCCGAGAGGACCGATCCGACGGTCTTCGGACGGGGGCGCTGGCGGCCGAGCGCGGCCGCGAGGTGTCGGCAGAACCGGCGGCTGGGGCCGTCGATCCCGATCGGGCGGGCGCGTTCGCCCGCCGCGAGCGCCGCGCTCATCTCCCCGCCGAAGTCCGGGCCGACCCGGGGGTCGGCGTAGAGCCGATAGAGGCCCAGGGCGAGCGGGGGGAGTTCGAGCGCGAGCACGTCGGGGTCGAGACGGCCGACGATCGAGCGGACCCGGTAGACGCTCGCCGGGTGGTCGTGGACCACGCCGACGAGGGTGATCGGTGCCCGATCGTCTGGGTCGATCCGCCGGACGTACCGCGACCGGAGGCGGGGGTCCTCCTCGGAGTCGGGCCCGGGGTCGCCCTCGGGAGGCGACGCCGAGCGCACGTCCGACACGCCACGGGGTCCGGCTGTTCGTCCCAC
>SKXI01000016.1 GCA_007128515.1 Halococcaceae archaeon
CTCGTCCCGTCTCGTCGCTCTCGGGCTCGGATTCGGGCTCGTCCGGTTCCTCCTCCTCCGGGAGGCGGTCGCCCTCGGGGGTCTGGATCGCCTCGCCACGGAACTCCCGGGGCGACTGGCGGATCGACCAGCCGAGATCGATGTTGCCGTTGTTCTGTACGCCCATGACCTGGACGAAGACGGCATCCCCCGCCTCCCAGTCGAGGCTCTCGAGGCGTTTGTCGAGCTTGCTTCTGTGTAACAGTCCGGTGACGCGGTCTCCGATGTCGACGAAGACGCCGAAGTCGGCGAAGCCGTCCACGGTCCCCTCGTAGAACCGCCCGACCGTTAGCTGGTCCGGGTGGTCTCCGGTGAACCGAAAGAAGACGTCCTGTTGGTGGGACGAGCAGACGACGCCGTCTACCGCCGTCCCGCAGATGATACAGCTACCCATATAGACGGGAGAAATGGCCCCGGGCTAAAACGGTTGTCGAAACGCGTCCGACGGAACGCTTCACGGTCCCGGCCTCCGTAGGGGGAGGTGTGACCGACCACGAGATCTCTCACCCGGTGTTCGCGGCCGTTTACGACCCGCTCGTCCCGGAAGAGCGTCTCTTCGAACCGCACAGGGAGTACCTCGCCGCCGGCCTCACCGGACGGGTCCTCGACCTCGGCGCGGGAACCGGAGCGAGCTTTCCCCACCTTCGAGAGACCGACCTCCACGCGATCGAGCCCGATCCACACATGCGACGGCGCGCGGCCCGGAAGGCGCGCGACCTCGGCGTCACCGTCGAAATACGGGGCGACCGTGCGGAGGACCTCTCCTACCCCGACGGGACGTTCGACGCCGTGGTGGCCGCCGTTGTCTTCTGTACGATCGCGGAGCCCGACCGCGCGCTCTCGGAGGTCGCGCGTGTGCTCGAGCCCGGCGGCGAGTTCCGGTTTCTCGAACACGTCCGTGACGACGGCTGGCGCGGGCGCCTCCAGCGCGCGATCGATCCGGTCTGGACGCGACTCGCCGGCGGCTGTCACCTCACCCGCGACACGGTCGGGACGTTCGTGAGCCACGACGCCTTCGAGGTGATCGAGATAGAACGGGTCGACGTCGGTATCACCCCCACGCGGCCGTTCGTCCGGGGGCGGCTCCGTCGGCGCGCCTGATCACTCGAAGACCGGGCTCTCGGCCTCGAGCGCCTCGATATCCTCACGTATCTCTCGCGCCTCCTCCGGGAAGAGCGCGACCTGCACCTCGTTTCCCTCGTCGTCGGAGAAGACGAGCTTCACCCGCTTGTCGCCGAACGCACGTGCTCCCGCCTCGTTCACGTCGAAGAGCTTCGCCGAGGCGCGCTTGTTCGTCGGTCCGACGTTCTTGATCGAGCCGTCTTTCAGCTCTACCGCGAACTCCGAGAGGTCGAGCGTGAGCATGGCGGGGGTACAGCCGCCGTCTACATCAATCCCCACGTCGCGAGGGCGGTCGTGGCGGCGTCGGCACCGCCGAAGGCCACACCGAAGACGACGTAGGCGGGGGCGGCCGCGAGCAGCGCCGCCCTGGTGAGCGAGACGCCGTGGACCACGCTCACGCCGACGACGAGCAACAGGGCTCCGTAGACCGCGGCGACGGCCTGGACCTCCGGGACCGGCAGGCCCGCGAAGAGCCCGGGTGCGGTCGCGTAGCCGATCACCTGCACGGTCTCGCTGATCCCGCCACGGTCGGACGCGAACGGGATCAGAAACAAGGTCTGGAGCGCCGCGACGAGGTGGAGGGTGAGCGGGGCGACGAGCAGGCCGAGCAGCCCGATCACGAGCGCGACCGAGAGGACGCGCTGACCGGCGAGCGTCGGATACGTACCCGGGTCGACGACCAGTCTGACGAGGAGCGCCCCCAGGACGACGCTGATTGCGAACGTGAGGCCGGGGGCCTGGTCGCCGGGGGCGACCGCGTGCGAGAAGAACCGGCGTGGCCGGGTGAGCACCTCGACCCACGCCCGGGCGAGCGCTCGCGGGCCCCGGTCGCGGCCGCCGGTCGACTCCTCGATCCACTGGGTCACGCTCGAACTAGTCGCTACGCACGATATGGCAGTTACGACACCGGGCCTCGTACGCGTCGGCCGCGCCGACCATGATCGTCGGGTCCGAGACGTGTGCGGGCTCGCCGTCGATCAGCCGCTGGTTCCGGCTCGCGGGCTCGCCACAGACCGTACAGATCGCCTGCAGTTTCTCGACGTACTCGGCGACGGCGAGCAGCCCCGGTAGCGGCTCGAACGGCTCCCCACGGAACGTCTGATCGGTACCACAGACGATCACGCGCCGACCGTTCTTCGCTAACCCCTCGCAGACGCCGACCAGCTCCGGGGGAAAGAAGTTCGCCTCGTCGATCGCGACGACCTGCTCGCCGTTCAGTCGATCGGGGATCGCCCTCACCCCCTCGGGATCGGGCTCGATCACGTAAGCGTCCCAGGTGCCACCGGAGTGACTGCCGATCGTGCCCTCCTCGTAGCGGTCGTCGAGCGCGGGCGTGAACGCCGCGACCGACTGACCGGCGATCTCGGCCCGTCTGAGCCTCCGCAGGAGCTCCTCGGTCTTCCCGGCGAACATGCAGCCGGTGATCACCTCGATCCACCCGCTGTTCGTGATCGCGTGCACGTAGAGAGGGCTCGGTACGAGAAGAAAAACGCCTCGTTTTCCGCGCGGAAGGAGCGAGAAATCAGTCGGCTGCGATCCGGTCCCCGTGGTCTTGGGCGTACGCGACGAAGTTCCCGAGTATCCGCAGCCCGGTCTCGCCGCTCTTCTCCGGGTGAAACTGCGTCCCCATCACGTTCCCCGACTCGTTCGCCGCGACCGCCGCGAACCCGCCGCCGTAGGTACAGGAGGCGACGGTGTGATCGGCGACGTCCGAGCGGTACGAGTGAACGAAGTAGGCGTAGTCGCCCTCGCCCACTCCCGCGACGATCGGGTGCTCGCGCTCGATCGAGAGTTCGTTCCAGCCCATGTGCGGTACCTTCACCCGCTCGCTCGGGAGCCGATCGACCCGTCCCGGGATGAGGTCGAGGCCATCGATCGTCTCGCCGTCCGGGCCGCCCTCGGTGCTCTCGGTGAACATGAGCTGGAGGCCGACGCAGATCCCCAGGATCGGGGTGTCCTCTGCCGCCTCGACGAGCACGTCGTGGAACGGCCGTGAGTTGCGCACGCACTCGCCGAACGCGCCGACACCGGGGAGGACGAGCGCCTCCGCGTCGGCTATCTCGTCCGGATCGTCCGATATCGAGACCGTCGCGTCCGCGTGTTCGAGCCCGCGCCTGAGGCTCCGGAGGTTCCCCACCCCGTAGTCGATGATCGTGACGTTCACGGCCTTCGTTCGCGGTCCCCGATTAAACCGTTTCGTTCCGCGTTCACTCGTCCTCGGCTTCCTCGCCGTCGCACTCGCCTGCACCCTGGAAGATCGAGGGTGATCCGTCGCTCCCGACGACGCCCATCACCCGGGCGCACCGCCCACCGTACCGCTCGGCGAGCACCGTGCTGGTGAACTCGTCGCCGACCCGGACGTGGACGACGGTCTCGCCGGATTCGTCGGGCAGCGAGACGTCCACCGTCGCGCCGCCGCCGTCCGACGCCGGGTCGATCTCGTAGGTCGCCCAGTGGACGAACGCCGCCGCGTGTTCGACGAGCACGTTCACGTCGTAGGGCTCGTCGGCGTGATTGACCAGTCTGATGTCGGAGAGATCTACTTCGCGTTCGGTCTCGGCACGGAACTCGTCGTTCGTATCGTCGGCCGTCGAATCGTCGTCGGAGAGACAGCCCGAGAGCCCCGCGGCGATGCCGGCACACGCGCCGAGGACGGTCCGTCTGGAGAGCGGGTCCATACCCGAACACTACGATATAAACATATATGTTTTTCGTATATATTGGGCGATCCTGGCTCCACTACCCGCTCGCCGCTTCGAACGCCGCTCTCGCGAGCACGACCTCGGTCCCGGCGAGCCCGACCGAGCAGAACAGCGTCCGATCGTCGGGGTCCCGTCGGGCCTCGGTCTCGCCGGCGACGACCGCCGAGAGCTCGATCATCCGCTCCCTGTCCGCACCCGAGACGACGTAGGGCCGGTCGTAGCCGTCGACCTGTGCGATCGAGTCGCTGACGAGGGCGTCGCAGGTTCCGGGGAGTGTGGGGTCGATCTCGCTCGCGCCCTCGAACTTCGGGCCGAGCGTTGTCACGTGCGCGCCGGGCGCGAGCCAGTCGGGGTCGAACGTCGGCTCCGTCGAACTCGTCGCGACGACCAGCACGTCCGCACCGCTGACGGCCTCCTCGGCGGATCCGACCGCCTCGAACTCGACGTGATCGCCCATCTCGGCCGCGAACGACACCCGGTTCTCGCGCGTCGGCGAGTACACCCGTGCCCGCTCGAACTCACGGACCGTCGCCGCGGCCTCGACCTGTGTGCGTGCCTGACGGCCGGAGCCCAGCACGCCAAGCGTGCGAGCGTCCTCGCGCGCGAGGTGGTCGATCGCGACGCCGCCGATCGCTCCCGTGCGCACCGCCCCGAGGCGCGTCCCGATCACGACCCCGTCGAGTCCGCCTGTCTCGCTGTCGAACGCCGCGACCAGCTGATCACCCTCCGCGACGGTCTGGTAGACCCGAAACCCAATCGCACCCAGCCCCTCCGCGGCGCCGGCGGTGAAGACCAGCGATCCCTCCTCGACGTCGAGGCCGAACCGTGGCGGCGAGCGGAGCGTTCCCCTGGCGTGTTCGCGGAACGCCTCCTCGATCCGGGCGACCGCGACGTCCATCGGGACGAGCGCGTCGAACTCGCTATCGGTGAGTACTTTCGGATCGGCCATGGCTCGACCTCCCCGTCCGCACCTATAGTCGTTCGCTGAAACGGTTTTCAGTCGATCCGGAGATCAGTCGTCGTCCGAGGCCGCGCCGACGTTCTGCTCGGCCTCGAAACAGCCGGGGTCGGGTTCGATACGGGCGTACTGCACCGCGCGCTCGCCGAGCGTTCGGACACGTTCGCGGAGTTCCTCGTCGGTGATCCCGCCGTCGTCGAACGCGCTCCGCGAGCGCGGGACGGCCGCCTGGTAGGGCAGCACCCAGGCGTCGAGCGCGCGGCTGACGGATCGGAGGTGTTCGAGCGCGGTGATCGGGAACGCCCCGCCCGCGACGCAGAACAGTCCCACGGTCGTGTCCTCGAACTCGTCGAACCCGCAGTAGTCGACCGCGTTCTTCAGTACGCCGGAGTACGAGCCGTGGTACATCGGCGTTCCCAGCACCACGGCGTCCGCCTCGCGCACCCGCCGCGTGAACTCGACTGCGTCCTCGGGCTCGGTTCCCGGGACGAGCGGGGGAAGGTCGTACTCGCGCAGGTCGAGCAGCTCGACGGTCGCGCCGCTCGCCTCCGCGCCCGCGAGCACCTCCTCGAGTCCCTTCCTCGTGTGACTGTCCTCCCGCAGGCTCCCACAGACCGCGACGACGTGCGGTGGTCCTCTCTCGGCCATACCGTGAGAACGCACCACCGGGGGCAAAACCCTACCGACGGAGCCGGACCCGGTCCTCGCTCACGAACTCGACCAGCCCGTCGTCCTCGAGGTCCGATAGCAGTCCCCGCAACCACTCCTCGCCCGTCTCGCCACCGTAGTCCACTCGAACCCGCGGGCCGAGGTCGGAGACCGGGAGCTCGTCGTACTCGCCCAGGACGCGCACCGCCCGCGCGCGCTTCTGCCGCCGACTCCCCACGAACGGCGACTGCGTCGGCACGTCCGGCGCGGAGAAGTCGCCCGTCTCGTAGGCGTCACACCACTCGCGCCAGGGACAGCCCGCCTCGTCACACCGCGGGGTCTTCGTACAGGCCACGGCACCCAGTTCCATGACCGCGTTGTTCCAGACCCGCGACCGCCTCTCGGGCATGAGCTCGTTCGCCCGTGCCTCGAACTCGCTGTCGGTGTCAGGAATCGAAAACGCCCGGTAGAGCACGCGCTTCACGTTCGTGTCCACGACGGCGTTTCCAGCGTCGAACGCGAAGCTCGCCACCGCGTTCGCCGTGTACGGGCCGACACCCTGCAGTTCCTGGAGCTCATCTGGACCCTCCGGGACCTCCCCGTCGAACTCCTCTTCGACCTGGGTCGCCGCCTCGTGGAGGTACTTGGCCCTGTTGTTGTAGCCCAGCCGGTGGTCGCTCCAGAAGCTCACGACCTCGGATCGGTCGGCCGCCGCCAGTTCCTCGATACTCGGCCACCGCTCCAGGAACGCCGCCCACGCGGCCTCGACCCTCTCTAGCTGGGTCTGCTGGCTCATCACCTCCGAGACGAGGATCGCGTAAGGGTCGGTCGTCTCGCGCCACGGGAACGCCCTGTGGTCCGCCTCGTACCACGCGACGAGCGCCTCGCGGATCGGTTCGAGGTCGTCGGGGAGCGACGAGCCCTCCTCTGCGTCGGCGGCCATCGCCCTCGATTGCGGCCGGCCGCTCAAAGCGGTGGCGATCGGTCTCTCACACTATCGCTCGCTGTCGAAACCGGTATCCGGTCGCGCGACGACCGGTCGGCTATGAGCCTTCCCGAGCTGACCGAGGACGTCGAATCGGCTTACGTCGACCTCGCGGACGACCAGCCGATCACGCTCGACCGCCAGTCGAAGACCGAACTCGCGCTCCTCGAGGCGGCGCTCGGCCCCGAGAGCACCGACGAACTCGTCCGCCGGGCGATCCACCTGCTCTTCCAGAGCACCGTCGACGCCGGCCGGCTGGACGCCGGACTCAGACGCGAGTACGACGTCACCTACGACGAGTACCTCTCGGGGATGACCTACGAGGAGATGAACGGCGGCGTCGCCCCGAGCGCGAACGCCGACGACGAGGCCCGCCGGTACCAGTTTTAGGTACCGAAACCCTAGTCCTCGACCTCGAACGCGACCTCGAGTTCGGCCTGGTACTCGCGGTCCTCGACGGACGCGATCTCGACGCCGAACTCCTTCACTTCCGCCCAGTAGACGTTCTCGATCGTTCTCTCCGCGCGGTCGATCGCGTCGTCCGCGGCGGCGTCGAAGCTCTCGTCGCTCGTTCCGATCAGCGTGACTTTCTTGAACACCATGCAGGCTCTACTGGGACGCCCCTCCTCTTAAAATCGGTGGCGCACCTGTCGGGCCCAGTTCGCGGGCGCGACGGTGGTGAGTTCGCGCCAGTCGTCGGCGAAGCGCTGGCCGATCAGCACGCTCACGTACGCGAGGACGACGCCCGCGATCACGTCGATCAGCCAGTGGATCCCGAGGTACATCGTGGAGAAGATGACGCTCGCGCCGATCACCTGCGCGAGGACGAACCACCGCGGGTACTGCTCTCTGGTGTGCCACGCGAAGATCATCACCGTCGCCGAGAGCGAGGTGTGAAGCGAGGGGAAGACGTTCGTGTTCACGTTCACCGCGCTGGTGAGGAACTGTGACTGGGGGTAGAAGTCGTACATCAGCTGCGCGGCGATGTCCATGTTCCGTGGGCCGTACGCGATGAAGATCACGTAACAGAGCAGCCCGAGGCCGTAGTTCGCGGCGTAGGCGATCGTCAGCTCGTGGAGCGTTCGCTGCTCGCTGAGCGCGAGGTACGCGAGCAGGGGAAACACCAGCAAGAAGACGTAGCCGAAGAGGTAGATGAAGGAGAAGTAGACGGTGAGCTCCTCCGTGGCGAACCCCTGCAGCCAGGGGACGAAGTCCCCCTCGACCCGGTAGATGTTCCCGGTGATGTTGAAGCCGATGAGCCAGGAGAACCGCTGGGCGGCGCGCCTGGTGAGGCTGTTCAGGATCAACACCGTCGCGAGCAGACCGATCGACGGCGCGACCATGAGCAGCCGTGGTCGGAGCTCCCGTCTCGTCTGCTGGAGCTGTTCGCGGTCGATACAGAGCACCGTGGCACAGACGAGCATCAGGCTGACGACGGCGACCAGCGTCAGGATAACGCCGACCAGTACCATTTCACGCCCTCCGGATCGGGTTGCTCATTGTTGGACGAGGAGCTCGTCGTCCTCGCTGTACCTATACCCCGCATCACGAAAAAGCTCCCGTGCGCGTTCGGCGTCGACCGTTCCGGGCTCCTCCTCGTCGTCGTGACCGACGAACGAGAGGTCGTGGCTTCCGGCGTCGTCGGGAGCCCACCGGAACTCCTCCGGAACGTACCGTAACGAGGCGATCGGACTGTACGACGGGGTGGCGTACCGCTCGAACACGGACCTGTGGACGTGACGACGATCGACCAGGCGGGCGATCGCGTAGCGGAACTGCGGGTTCGAGAGGGGGGCGTTCCGCGTGTTGAACCCGACGTGGTAGTGTGAGCTTGTCGGCTCGTTCTCGACCGAGATCTCGGACGCCCGACTCGCGGCGGGTACCTCCTCCGGTGCGATCCCGTAGGCGGTCGCGTCCAACTGCCCCCCTTGAAGCATCTCGACGGCGCTCGCGTCCGAGGGAACGAACTCGAACTGGATCCCCTCGTACTCGGGCCGGTCGGCGTACTCCGCGACCCCTCCGCTGAGCGACCCCTCGGCGTGAAGGAAGTGCTCGTCGTTCCGTTCGAACGTGAGCGACTCGTCGCTCGTCGAATCGGCGTAACGGAACGGCCCGGAGCCGACGGGTTCGGGGTTCTCCCAGACGAGGGCCTCCGTCACGTGGTCGATGTCGAAGCCGGCCAGGCTCGTCATCCCCGTCTGCTCCTCCCAGACGTGTTCGGGGACGATCTGGATGGCGAACGCCCGCTCCGCGATCGACCGTCGCGCGCCGACGAACTGGACCTCTACCTCGTGGTCGTCTACGACGTCGATCGAGTCGACCAGCGTGCTCTGTGTTCGAAACCGGGGGGAGGGAACGACGGGGGGCTCGTCGGGCTCCATCGTGGTGTCCTCGACGAACCGGTACGTGAACGCGACGTCGTCGGCGGTGATGGGCTCGCCGTCGTGCCAGGTGAGCCCCTCCCTGAGCCGAACCGTCGCACGGGGCCTGTTCTCGGTCCCGCCCCACTCCCAGCTCTCGGCGAGCCACGGCTCGATCGAGCCGCCGATGCGCCGTCCCAGCGGGTCGTAGATGAGCCCGGTTACCACCCCGCGGTCGCGGAACTCGACGGCGAACGGGTTCAGGTTCCGCGTCGGTCGTCGGTCGTTGATCCCGATGTAGAGCACGCCCTCCGCCCGGTCGTCGTCGGGCTCGGTCTCCTCGTATTCGAGCGAGAGATACCCCAGAGGATACTCGAGCGAGGGGCTCGCCCAATCGCTGAAGCGGTCGGTCCGTGTCGCCCGCGGCTCGTCCGGATAGGCGACGGTCGCGAGCGGCGCGTCGATCAGCACCGTTCGGTGGAACTCGGCGAACGTCTCGGCGCGTTCCTCGCCGTCGACGACACGCTGTCGCTCGAGGAGCTCGTCGGCGGCCGCCGAGGAGTAGCCGAAGGGGTTCTGCCAGCCGGCCTCCTCGCCGAACCGCGAGCCGAGCAGCGTGTAGAGGTAATCCGGGTCGTCGTGGCCCGGATGTCGGGCGATGTAGAGCTGGTAGTCGAAGTTTATCAGGACGTCGCGCAGGAGCTGTTCCCCGGTGGTCGGTTCGATGTCGACCGTCGCGCCCGCCCGTTCCAGATTGTCCGCGACGTGCTGAGCGATCCGGATCGGGGCACGGTCCTCGTCGCGGGGGACGACCTTGATCGTGAGCGAGACCTGTTCCGGCGGGTTTCGATCGACGGCGGCACGCATCCTGTCGAAACAGCCGGCGGTCGAACCGGCGAGAGCGGCCGCTCCCGTGAGGAGCGCACGGCGGCTCGTCCCCTCGGTTCGCCGGGTCACAGTTGCGAACGTACCCGGTCGGACCGTATCAACGTTCCGCTCGTGCGATGTGTCGGGGGGTCACAACGCCGCCGGTGGCGCCCGAACGACGCGGTAATCGCCGTCGTGGACGCTGATGATCGCCCACTCGTACTCCGGGTCCGCGTCGGCGAGCCGCCGGTTGAACTCCGTCGCGGTCTCCCGGTCGGCGACGAAACAGCGCAACTCCTCGCCCGTCGACTCCGCCTCGACATCGCACGCCTCGCTCACGCGCACGACCTTCCAGTCTCGCTCCGCTCTGAGGTCGGGACCCTCCTTCGAGACGGTGTAGCCGAGCTCCGAGAAGATCGATCGGGCCTGTTCGATGGGTGGTGTGGTAACAGTACCCATTCGTACTGCGTTTCGACCGCGCGGCTAATAAATCTAGTCCGAGGTGATCACTCGTGAACGGCGTCCCACTCGGTGGGCTTTCTGCGGTTCGGACAGCGCGTACAGACGATCCGTCCCATCGTGTCCATGGCCGTGTCGAAGCTCTCGCAGTTCCCACAGACGTAGCCCCACCGCTCGGTCCTCCCCGGCCCCTCGAAGACGGCGAAGAAGGGGGCTTCCGACCCGCGTTCGGCCTCGTCGCGGGCGACGTAGAGCGTGACCCCGTCCGGTCCGGCGCGTTCGTCCATACCGCTCGTTCGCGCGAGACCGACTTCAGCCGTTCGTCCGAGGCCGACCGCTCGCGCGAGATCGCAGGGGTAGGCCGTCGACCGAGGACGCGGGCCGTGTCCTCGCCCCGGTTGCTCCACTACTCGGAGATCGAGAACGTCTACGACGAACCGGTTCGGGCGGGCCGGCTCGCCGGATCGCTCCGGGAGCGTC
>SKXI01000098.1 GCA_007128515.1 Halococcaceae archaeon
CTCTCCGATCCCGACCTCCAGATCCAGCCCGCGAGCGTCGACCTCAGACTGGGTCGGGAGTTCCTCGAGTTCCAGCGCACCAACATCCCCTGTATCCACCCCACCAGCGAGCGCGAGGTCTCGGAGTACGTGAGGGAGACCGTCGTCGAAGAGGGCGAGGAGTTCGTCCTCCATCCCGGGGACTTCGTCCTCGGGACGACCGAAGAGCGCGTCGAGATTCCCCCCGATCTGATCGCGCACGTCGAGGGCCGCTCCTCGCTGGGTCGGCTCGCGGTCGTCGTCCACGCGACGGCGGGGCTCTGTGACCCCGGGTATCGGGGCCAGATCACGCTCGAACTCTCGAACCTCGGGAGCGCGCCGGTAGCGCTCACGCCCGGAATGCGGATCTCACAGCTCACATTCACCGAGCTGAAGACGCCCGCCGAGCGCCCCTACGGCTCCGAGCGCGGGTCGAAGTACCAGGACCAGGTGGGGCCACAGGCGTCGCGGATCCAGGGGGATTCCGAGTTTGGGGGCGACCAATGAGCGTGCCCGAGCGCTGCGAGGGCGCGCGAATCTCGGACCCGAACTCGGTCGAATTCGGAGGTAACCAATGAGTCCGTCCGAGCGCTGCGAGGACGGACGAGTCTTGCCGAGGAGTTCAGTCGAGTTTGGGGGCGATCAATGAGCGCGAGACGCGAGCGAAGCGAGCGTCTCGGAATGGACGAACGGGTCGCTTCGCGACCCGTGAGCGTATCGGGGCGGAGAGAGTGTCTCGGTATGGACGATAACAGGAGGAGGGTGACGGGTAGATGAGGTTCGCCGAGGAGGTGGTCGTCGACGAGTTCCTGCCGACCTTTCGCTCGATGCTCGCGGAGGCGCTGCGCGAGCGGGGACTGACCCAGAGCGAGGTCGCCGAGGCGCTCGGGATCAGCCAGAGCGCCGTCTCGAAGTACGCCCACGGCGAGGTCACCCAGCGCGAGGAGGTGTTGGAGGACGACCGGGTACGAGCGCTCGTCGAGGAGGTCGCCGACGGCCTCGCGGACGGGACCACGACGCGCGTCGGGGCGCTCGCCGAGGCCGAGGTGCTGATCCGCCAGCTCGAGGCGCGCGGGGACCTGATCGCCCGGTTCCACGAGGAGGCGATGCCCGAACTCGCGGAGTACGACGGCGAGTTCCGCATCCACGACGCCGAGAGCGAGCTGATGACCGCCGAACGTGTGCGGTCGTCCGTCCGCCGGGGGCTGCGAACGCTCGAGAACGCGAGCGGCTTTGCGGGGTTGATCCCGGCGGTCGGCTCGAACCTCGTCGAGTGCACGCCCGGCGCGGAGACGGTCGATGACGTGGCCGGGGTTCCCGGGCGGATCTTCGACGTGAAGGGCCGGACGACGATCCCTGGCAGCCCCGAGTTCGGGGTGAGCGAGCACGTCGCGAGCGTGCTGCTCGCCGCCCGGGACGCGGGCAGCGACGCCCGTGCGGCGCTCAACGTGAGATACGACCCAGCGATCGTCGCCCGGCTCGCCGAGGGCGGCCACACCGTCGTCGAGTTCGACGGCGAACGACCGATCGGGGAGGCGATCGCCGAGGCGATCGAGACCGAGCCCGGTGCGGAGGTCCTCGCACAGACAGGGGGCTTCGGCGTCGAGCCGATCACCTACGTACTCGCCGCGGACGCCGAAACGGCCGCGACGATCGTCCGCGACCGGCTGCTCTCGGAGGGCGAGCCGTGAGCGGGACGACCGCCGCACAGCGCTTTTACGGACGGTGGGCGCTGCTCTACGACCTCGTCGCGCGGCACACCCCCGGCGTCGGCGGGCTCAGGGAGCGGACGGCCTCGCTGCTCGCGCTCGAACCGGGCGACACGGTCGTCGACTTCGGAACCGGAACCGGCGCGAACCTCACGTACCTCAGAGAGCGCGTCGGCCCCGAGGGGACGGTGATCGGCGTCGACTTCACCCGGGAGGTGCTCGACCGGGCGCGAGAGAGCGTCGAGCGCGAGGGCTGGGAGAACGTCCACCTGCTCCGGGGAGACGTCACCCGGCCCCCACTCGGGATCGAACCCGACGCGATCTGCTCGTCGTTCGTCGTTGGGATGCTCGCCGAGCCAGGGACCGAAGTCGAGCGGTGGATCGACGCGCTCGCGCCGGGCGGTCGGATCGCGCTCTGTAACGCCGCGCGGAGCCGCCGGTGGTACGGGCCGGTCGTGAACGCGCCGTTTCGGGGGCTGGTCCTCGTCTCGACGCCCGGGCCGCGCCGCCGGGGGTTCGAGCGGTCGGCGACGGAGCTCCTCGACGAGCGGATCGCCGAGGCACACGGAACGCTCGCCGAGCGGTGTGACTCGGTCGTCGAGGAGGACCACGCCTGGGGTATCGTCCGGATCTCCGCGGGAACACTCTAGAGCGAGTCGAGCCGTTGGCGATACCGATCGGGGATCGGTGCCGACTCGCCCGTCTCCCTGTCGATGAACACCTGTACCGTCTCCGCTCGTGCTGCCCGTCCCTCCCCGGTCTTCACCTCGTAGGACGTCGTGAGACTCGACGTGCCGATCGAGTCCAGTACGAGGTCGACGGTCACCGTCTCACCGAGGAGGATCGGCCGCTCGTAGTCGATCGAGAGGTGAACCAGCACCGTCGGAACGGCCGAGAGGTCGGCGTCGAAGAGGTCGTCGAAGAGGTCGGCGCGGGCCTGTTCGAGGTAGGTGGCGTAGACCGCGTTGTTGACGTGGCCCATCGCGTCGATGTCGCGGAATCGGGTCGGGTACTCGTAGGAGAACGTCCGGTC
>SKXI01000104.1 GCA_007128515.1 Halococcaceae archaeon
GAGGGCTACACGTTCCTCCTGGTCGAACACGACATGGACGTGATCATGAACCACTGCGAGCACGTCATCGTGATGCACCAGGGTCGCGTCCTCGCGGAGGGGCAGGCCGCCGAGATCAGGGAGAACGAGGCGGTCATCGAGGCGTACCTCGGGGGGACGGTCTGATGGCGCTGCTCTCGGTCTCGGACCTCGACGCGGGCTACGGCGACCTCCAGATCCTCGATGCGGTCGACCTCGACGTCGGCGACGACGAGTACGTCGCCATCGTCGGGCCGAACGGGGCCGGCAAGTCGACGGTGATGAAGTCGGTGTTCGGGCTGACGACGTACATGGGCGGGTCGATCTCGTTCGCGGGCGAGGAGATCCACGGACTCAGACCCGAGGAGATCATCACGAAGGGGATCGGCTACGTCCCCCAGAACGACAACGTCTTTCCCTCGCTGTCGGTCCGGGAGAACCTCGAGATGGGTGCGTACATCAGGGACGAGCTCCCGGAGGAGAACCTGGCGGCGATCTACGAGCGGTTTCCGATCTTAGAGGAGCGGTCGGGACAGAAGGCGGGGACGATGAGCGGTGGCCAGCAGCAGATGATCGCGATGGGGCGGGCGCTGATGCTCGATCCGGACCTGCTGATGCTCGACGAGCCGTCGGCGGGGCTCGCTCCGGACCTCGTCGCCGACACGTTCGACCGCGTCGACGAGATCAACGACGACGGCACCGCGGTCCTGATCGTCGAGCAGAACGCGACGGAGGCGCTCAGGCGGTGTGACAGGGGGTACGTCCTCGTTCAGGGAGAGAACCGCTACGAGGACTCCGGAGAGGCGCTGCTGGCGGACGAGCAGGTCAGACGGGACTTCCTCGGCGGCTAGTCACTCGCGAAAAACGGCCGTCGGTCGCGGGGCTACTCGGCCTCGAACTCGATCTCCTCGACGGTGTCGACGCCGTCTTCGCTGAACTCGAAGATCTCGTAGGTCACGGCGACCATGTCACCGTTCTCGTCGAAGTCCACGGCGCTCGAGGCGCCCTGGTAGTTCACCTCCTCGCCGTTGGCGACCATCTCGATCGCCTCGTCTAGGTTCTCCGGGCCGACCTCCTCGCCGTTCGGGTTCGCGACCTCGGGGACCGCGTCCCGGACCGCCGCGCCGTCGTTGTCGCCGGCGGCGACGTTCGCGAGCAGCAACACGGCGGTCGCGTCGTAGGCCTGTGCGTTGAAGACGCCGGGGGAGGTGCCGTACTCCTCCTCGTAGAGCTCGGCGAAGAACTCCTCTTCGGGCCCGGCCGCCAGCGGCGCGGTGCCGATGACGTTCGCCATCGGGTTGTCGACGTTCGCCGGGAGGTTGCCGTCGCGCAGGCCGTCGGTCACCATGATCGTCTCCTCCTCGTCGAAGTCGGAGTAGTAGTCCCGGAAGATCTGCTCGCCGCTGTCGGGGTAGCCGATGACGATCATCACCTCGGGCTCGTCGTCGAGCGCGTCCTGGAGTAGCGAGGTGTACGAGGGCTGTTCGGGCTCGAACGCGACGGTGGTGGTGATCTCCCCGCCGAGGCCCTCGAACGCGTCGACGAACGAGTCCGAGAGCTGCTGGCCGTAGTCGTTGTTGAGGTGGAACGTCGAGGCGGTCTCGTAGCCGCGGTCCTCGAAGCCGAGTTCGGCCATCACCTCGCCCTGGAGCGCGTCGCTCGGGGCGGTCCGGAAGACGAAGCCGTCGTCGTCGAGGTCGGTGATCGCGGGTGCGGTCGACGCCGGCGAGCACATCACGACCTCGTTCGGTACCGCGACGTTCTCCGCGACGGGGATCGTCACGCCGGAGGCTGCCGCGCCGGTGATCGCGGGGTAGCCGGCGTCGACGAGCGCCTCGGCCGCGCTGATGCCCGCTTCCGGGTCGGTCTGCGTGTCCTCGTCGCGGATGTCGACGCCGAAGTCGATGCCCGCGTCCTCGAGCTGGATGCCGGGGAGGACCGCGGCGTCGCGGATCGGCGCCCCGAGGTCGCCGAGGTCGCCCGTCGTCGGCTGGAGGACCCCGACCATGAGGTCCCGGTCCGTGTCGACGTCCTCGTCGGGGTCGTCGTCCGCGTCGTCGTCGGGATCGTCGTCCGGATCGACGTCGTCGTCCGCGTCGTCGTCGGGGTCGACCCCGTCGTCCGCGGGGTCGTCATCGTCGTCGAGACAGCCCGTGAGGCCGACGAGCGTCGCGCCGCCGATCCCGGTCAGTACCCGTCGCCGGTTGAGTGTTCGTCTCATACGTCACCGTACCGTACACGTGTCTCTCATATAAACTCTACCGAAGCGAGGACACGTAGTGGGGAAGCCTTTTGCCGTCGGTGGTTCTCGTCTGTGCCAACCATGACAGGCCAGGTGCCAGCGAGAGCGGCGGGGTGGACTCCGTGACCGTCGAGAAGCGGATCGAGGAGCTGCGGGAGAGAAAGCGCGAGGCGGAACTCGGCGGCGGCGAGGAGCGGATCGCCTCCCAGCACGAGAAGGGGAAGATGACCGCCAGAGAGCGCATCGACTACTTCCTCGACGACGACACCTTCGAGGAGTTCGACAAGCTCCGGACCCATCGCTCGCACAACTTCGGGATGGAGGAGCGACAGGTCCCTGGCGACGGCGTCGTCACCGGCTACGGCGAGGTCGACGGACGGACGGTCTTCGTCTTCGCCCACGACTTCACCGTCTTCGGCGGCAGCCTGGGCGAGGTGTTCGCCGAGAAGATCTGTAAGGTGATGGACCAGGCGATGGAGGTCGGCGCGCCGA
>SKXI01000382.1 GCA_007128515.1 Halococcaceae archaeon
GCGAGCTTCGCGGCATTCGCGACCCCGCAGGTCGACCTCCTCTGGCGGACGTTCAACCCGATCGCGGAGATGGACAACAGGGAGATCGCACGGAAGACCACGAGCGAGTACGACGACGTGACCATCGGCGAGGAGATCGATCGGACGACGCTCGAGGTCCTCGGCGACGAGGTCGAGGTCTCGACGTTCGAGGCCGAGGCGTACCTCGAGAGCGAGCTGACAGAGGTCTACTTACACATCGGCACGGCCGAGGCCGAGGAGGACTTCGTCGTCATCGTCGGGATCTACCCACGGGCCGTCGACCAGTCCGACGAGATCGAACGCCTCGCCGAGTCGCTCTCCCAGTAGACGGGGCCTGTCGGCGGTAGGCACCGCGTAGTAATACCCCGCCACGGGGTAGTCGCGGCGATGCTCTCGCGACGAGCCGTGCTGGGAGGGGCGGCGGCGACGGTACTGGCGGCGGCGAGCAGCGTCGGCGTCGTCCTCGGCCGGTCCTCCCTCGATACGGTCTCCGAACCGGTGGGGGTCCGGGAGGAGACGCTCTCGGAGACGGGCTACAGGGCCAGGGTACTCGGACGGACGCGGTTCACGCGCGAACTCGGCGCCGGGAGCGCCAACCACGACTTCGGAACGACGAACTTCCTCGCGGAGTACGACCGGCGTGCGAGCCTCGGGTCGGTCTCGGAGAGGCGGCTCGGGGTGTTCGCCGTCGTGAGCACGCCGCAGGCACGGATGCTGGGGCTGCCGCTCAACCCGATCGCGTGGGCCTCCGAACGGCGCCTCGTCGAACTGCTCCAGACACGGTACGACGGGGTGAGGGACGTCACACCCGTGGGGTCGGAGGAGGCGACCGTGCTCGACACCCCCGTCTCGATCGACGAGTTCGACGCCGTCGGGCGGGTCTCCGAGGGGGAGCTCCCGCTCACGATGCACGCGATGCGCGTCGAGTCGCGCTCGGACGTCGTGCTCGCGCTCGCGCTCTACCCGAGGGCGCTCCCCGAGGAGCGTCCCGTCGCGTTCAGGCTGTTCGAGTCGATCGAACACGGTTGAGTTTTCACCCGGGGGCACCGAACCGAGGCCATGCCGAGCGCACTCGTCACCGGCTCGTCGCGGGGTATCGGTCGCGCCGTCGCCGAACGCTTCGCCCGAGACGGCTACGACGTCGCCGTGAACTACGTCTCCTCGGAGGCGGCCGCGGAGACGGTCGTCGAGTGGATCGAGTCGCTGGGACGGGAGGCCGTCGCGGTCGAGGCGGACGTGAGCGACCCGGAGGCAGCCGCCGGACTCGTCGGTTCTACCGCAGAGGCGTTCGGCGGCCTCGACCACGTCGTGAACAACGCCGGGATCGACCAGCACCTCTACACGGAGTCGCTCTCGCCCGCCGACTTCGACCACGTGATGGACGTGAACGTCAACGGGGCGTTCAACGTCACGAAGGCCGCGCTCTCTCACCTCCGGGGATCCGCGGTCGACCCCTCGCCCTCGGTCACGAACGTCTCCTCGATCCTCGCACACACGGGCGCGCCGATCGAGCCCCACTACGCGGCCTCGAAGGCCGGTCTCCTCGGGCTCACGAAGAGCCACGCCGCCGACTTCGCGCCGGAGATCCGGGTGAACGCGGTCGCGCCGGGACACATCGAGACGGACATGACCGGTGACCGGAGCGACGAGGAGCGCAGAGAGCAGTTAGCGGCGATCCCCGTCGGCAGGTTCGGCCAGCCGGAGGACGTCGCGGCGGCGGTCGCCTACCTCAGAGACGCCGGCTTCGTCACGGGCGAGACGCTCGAGGTGAACGGCGGCGAACTGATGCGCTGACCGGCGGTTTCTTCGTCCCCTCCTGTGAGGGTGAGCCATGATCGACAGAGAACCCCTCGGGGTCGCCGTCGATGCGCTTCGTTTCGGGAAGACGACTCCTCTCGATTACCTCGACCGGCTTCGCGATAGGATCGACCGCCACGAAGACGAGGTGCGGGCGTTCGTCTCGGAACCCGAGTGGGAGCGCCTCGAGCGCGAGGCACGGGCGCTCCCCGAGCGGTTCCCCGATCCGGAGTCCAGACCGCCGCTGTACGGGATACCGGTGGGAGTGAAGGACATCTTCCACGTCGAGGGGATGGAGACGCGCGCGGGTTCGGAGCTCCCCCCCGACGTACTGACGGGACCGGAGGCCGCCTCGGTGAGCCGTGTCCGGGAGGCCGGTGCGCTCGTCCTCGGCAAGACCGTGACGACCGAGTTCGCCTACTTCGATCCGGGACCGACGCGCAACCCCCACGACCTCGCGCACACGCCCGGTGGCTCCTCGAGCGGCTCCGCGGCCGCCGTTGCCGCCGGGTTCGCCCCGCTCGCGTTCGGGACGCAGACCGTGGGCTCGGTGATCCGACCCGCCGCATTCTGCGGGATCGTCGGGCTGAAGCCGAGTTTCGGACGGATTCCGACCGCCGGGGTGATCCCCTTTTCGACCTCCGTCGACCACGTCGGCCTGTTCGCACAGGACGTCGCCGGGGTGGCGGTGGCCGCCGCCGTCTGCTACGACGACTGGCGGACGCTGCCAGAGCCGGAGGAACCAGTGCTCGGCGTCCCCGAGGGGCCGTACCTCGAGCAGGCGGACGACGCGGGAATCGAGGCGTTCGAGTCGGCGGTCGAGCGGCTCGAATCGGCCGACTACGGGGTCGAGCGCGTCGAGGCGCTCTCGGGTATCGACGCCGTCAACGAGCGTCACCAGCGGCTGATCGAGGCCGACGCCGCGCTCGCCCA
>SKXI01000288.1 GCA_007128515.1 Halococcaceae archaeon
GGGACGAGCTCCTCTTCGATCTCCGGTTCCCACTCGAAGCTGACCGAGAGCCGGGCCTCGTCCGCGGGCTCGTCGCCGACGGTCGCGTTCCCGTCCACGGCGGCGACGACGGTCATCGAGCCGTGGGGGGCGACGAACCAGCGTTCGCCATCCTCCGTCTCGCCGATCGACGTCCCGCCGACGGAGATCTCGGCGCCGTCGACCGGCTCGCCCGCGGAGTCGGTGAGCGTCGCCTTCATCGGGCCACCGGGGTACGTCCGGTTCAGTTCGAGTTCGTAGCCGTCTTCGCTCTCGGTCTCTCCGACGGCGGTCGGCGTCGCGCTCAGCCGGAGCGTCTGGTCTTCCTTGTACACCTCGGCGGTCCCCTGATCGAGGTAGATCGTCGCCGAGTGCCCTGCGTGTGCCACCGATCCGGTGATCGTCTGGTACTGTCCGTCGCCGACGTTGAGTCGGGCGTTCTCGAGCATCCGCGGGTAGAGCTCCTCGAGTCGCTGTTCCCCGTCCCCGAGCGAGACCAGTGCGTACTCGTCTTCGTCCGCGTCGAGGGTGCGGTGATCCAGGCGGTGGGTTTCGCGGAGGTACTCGCTCTCGTCGACCGCCGCGAGGACGACGCCGGTCTCGTCGGCTTCGATGTGGACGACGCTCCCCGCGGCCTCCCCTCGGTGCACCGCCACGACGTGCTCTCTGACCGGGCTCTGGATCGTCGTCGCCTGCACGTGGAGGATCTCCAGGTCCTCGCCGATGCCGATCCCGGGGACGAGCTGGGCCTCGCTCTCGAGCTCCTCGATCGACGCCTCGAGCGCGACCGCACGCTGGTGGTTCCTGATCAGCTCCGTCACCGCCTCCCGCTCGCCGATCTCCCCGTCGGCGTACTCCTCGTAGACGGTCTCCTCCCGTTCCCTGAGCGAGCTCACCTCGTCGTCGAGCCGGCTCACCTCCTCTCGGATGACGGCGCGCTCTTCGGCCTCGGTGTCCGCCTCGCTCATCCGCTCGTCGAAGACGTGCTCGCCGTGTCGCAGCTCGAGGTCGCCAGCGGCCCCGTCGAGGTAGGTTCCCACGTCGGTGCCGACGCGCTCCTCGCCGCTTTCGGTCTCGTTCGTCCCGAGGACCAGCCGTTCGGGCAGGTCGAGGTCCTCGGTCGGGATCACCGACGTGTTCGCCGCGTCGCCCTCTACCTGTGGCTGTGACCCCTCTGACCCGGCGGGGTCCGCTCCCGGACCGGCGAGGACGACGCCAGGGAGCGCGAGGACGAGGAGGGCGGCCACGGCGGCCGCCAGCGCACGGTTCATACACGAACCATCACCGCGGCGTACAAAAACCACTCGGGTCCGCTCGTTTCGTAACGATTCACGCGGGGCGGAGACGGTTCATCTCCCCCGCTCGTCGTTTCGCTCGTCGGAGCGATGGAAAACATTTTCTTTCCGGCCGATCCACACTTCAGCATGCGGGTGGTCGTCGTCGTAGGATTCGCTCTCTGCGTCATCTGCCTCCTCGGAGTGGGCGTCGGCGCCGGAGCGGTCGCTCCGGCCGACTCCCCCGACCTCTCACAGGTCGACGAGGGGGACGAGCCCGAGGAGGACCCGATCACCCAGACGATCCGGATCGATATCGACAGCGACGGCGACGCGGAGTTCACGATCTCGACCCGGGTCTTCCTGACGAACGAGGACGACCGCGTGGCGTTCGACCGCCTCGCGACCGAGTACGAAGAGGAGGAGGTCGGACCGGCGGCGGAGCCGTTCGAGGAGCTCGCGGAGGCCGCCGGGGAGGAGACCGACCGCGAGATGGCCGTCGGGAACGTCACGAGACACACCGACGTGACGAACGACTCCGGGGACGGCGAGAACGCGACCGGCACGCTCACTCTCGAGTTCACGTGGACCGAGTTCGCCGCCGTCGACGACGACGGGGAGATGACCGTCAGCGACGTCTTCGTCGTCGACGACGAGACCTGGCTGCCGACGCTCACCGAGAACCAGCGCCTCGAGATCGCCGCACCCGACGGCTACGGCGTCTCGAATGCGCCGACGGGGGTTTCGAACGGCGTCCTCGTCTGGGAGGGTCCGCACACGTTCGAGGCGTCGGACTTCGAGGACGATCCCATCACATACGCCCCGGGGAGCGGCATCGGCGCGGCCGGCGGCATCACGCCCCTGACGGTCGCGTTCGCGGGGGTCGTCGTCCTAGTCGTCGGTCTCCTCGCGTTCGTCGCCTTCGGTGGCCGCGACGCGCAGGAGCTCCCGGTGGTCGGCACCCTCGCCGGCGGGGCGGCGACCGCCGCTGGCGCCGGCGAGGGCGACGGCGGGCGGTCGTCGCCCGACCCGGACGACCCGTTCGCGGGCGTCGACGAAGAGCTGCTCTCCGACGAGGAGCGGGTGATCCGGCTGCTCCGGGCGAACGACGGGCGGATGAAACAGGCGATGATCGTCGAGGAGACCCAGTGGTCGAACGCCAAGGTCTCACAGCTGCTCTCGTCGATGGCCGAGGACGACGAGATCGACAAGCTCCGGATCGGCCGCGAGAACCTGATCACGCTCCGGAGCGAGTCGACGGACGAGTGAACGCGAGCACCCACACGCCACGTTTCGAAAACGTTTATCGGCGTGGGGGGAAAGCGATCGATGATGAAGGTTCTCGTCACCGTAGCCGAGGTCAGTGAGGTCGACGAGGCGTTCGAGATCTCCGAGACGGGGATCGACGAGCGCTATCTCGAGTACGACCTGAACGAGTGGGACGACTA
>SKXI01000099.1 GCA_007128515.1 Halococcaceae archaeon
AGAGGACGGTCGCGAGCTCGGCGAACAGCTCCGAGCGGTCGCGGGCGTACTCGCCCTTCCCCGTCGGCCCGGCGATCGAGGCGTACTCCTCGGTGCCGTACTGGGCGACCGTGTGGACGTACGCGGCCCCCTCCTCGACGGTGGCGATGGCGACGTCCGGGTTCTCGGTGGCTGCGACCGCCTCCTCGAGCCGCTCGTTCTGGTCGGTCTTGAACTCCTTCTCGACGGTGATCTCCGCGCGCTCCTCGACGTTGAGCGTGTGGTGGGCGCCGAGCTGGTCCTCGCGCGAGCAGCCGACGATCACGCCCGCGACGCGTAGCCGGTTCGAGAACTTGTGGAACTCGACGGAGTCGACCTCGATCGTGACGCTGAGGTGTTCGCGCTCGCCGCCGGTGTCCCTGAGGGCGTCGTCGTCGCGGGTGATCCGGCGGGTGGTGTCGCCGGAGACGTGGTCGCCGGGTTCGAGGACGTAGTTGAGGTGCCAGAGGTCGTCGAGCGTCTCGGGGACGAGCGTGACCCGCTCGCGTCCGCCCTCGACGCGCCCTCGGCTCGTGATTCGCATGCCGGATCTCTGCCTGCCGGCGGTAAGTGCGTGTCGCACTCGGCTCACTCGGCGGCCGCGATCCCGAGCGAGAGCGCCCGCCACGCCGCCAGAGAGAGGTAGAAACCGAGGAAGGCGCCGACGAGCACGATCCCCAGCGAGACCGTCACGGCCAGGCCGACGAGCCCGATTCCGAACGCGAGTAGCCACGCCCGGGCGTAGCTGCCGTCGAGGCAGGTCCCACGGATCGCGGCCGTGTCGAGCGACGCCCCGAGCGCCCCCTCGCGGTACGACCGGAGCAGCCCGACGGGAAGGACGTAGAGGACGAGGAGGTAGAGTCCGAGTGTCGAGAGGGCGAGCAGCCAGGCGAGCGTTCCGAGCCCTGCACTCGCGGCGAGCACCGAAAAAGAGAGCGCCATCGCGGGAACGAGCGTGTAGGCGAACGCGACGACGACCGCACGGGCACCCTCTTCGAACAGGTCGAACCAGTCGCCGAACGGCGGCGGCTCTCCCCCGTCGGCCGCGTCGAGCACCCGAAGCAGGTAGCCGGCGAGCAGGACCAGCGGGAGGCCGAAGATCCCGAAGAAGAGACTGAGACCCCCGAGCAACGTTCGTCGGATCCAGCCGTCGCCCCGCCGTGGGTACGAGAGCGCCTCGCCGAGCATACCCCGGGTTCTCGGCCGGTCGTGATATGGGTGGCGTCTCCCCTCCCATACGGCCCGCTGTACGTCCGTGCCGGTCAGACCGCTACAGCAGCCCGTATCACCGTTCGGTCGGATCCCAGTCCGGCCAGTCCCGCTCGCGCTCGTCGTGGGTGTCGCAGACGCAGGGAGCCGACACCCCCTCGCTCTCCTCGTCGGAGTCGGTAGCCTCGGAGACCACGGTCCCTCTCGAACCCGGATCGACGACGTGCGACGTGGCCGGAGTGAACCCCGAGTCGGCTATCGAACCCTCGCTCGTCGCCCGCTCGGGTTCGGTCTCCGAGAGGGCGCGGGCGATACCGGTCCCGTAGAGCGCGTCGCGAACGACGGCGAGGTAAAAGAGGAGGCCGAACCCCACGAGCAGCGGCGCGAGCGGCACGGCCAGCGAGTAGCCGACGAGCGCGACGAGGGCCGCGAGCAGCCAGGCGATCAGGTAGACGGGTCGGAGCGCGACGCGACCGATCGCTCGCGGGGAAAACGACGGACCGATGCGGCCGCCCCGGGCGTAGACCGCGAGCGCGATCGGTTCGATGTAACTGTAGACGAGCAGCGAGAGACCGATCGCGGCGAGGAAGAGTACCGTGGTGGCGGTCAGCGCCGCCTCGGCCGTCGCGCCGGTGAGGACGAGGTCCGCAGTCACGAGCGTGAGCACGAACCCGCAGGCGAGTGCGACGATCGGGAGCCCGTAGACGACCCCGATGAACAGCCCCGAGAGGCCGTCCGCGAACAGCCGCGACCAGTCGACGAACTCGGGGGGCTCTCCGGAGCCGTCGATACACGAACGGAGGACTGCGACCCGATAGCCCCGGAGGAGTGCGCTGGCGACGAGCGCGAACGGGAGCACGAAGAGGCCGACGAGCACGACCGAGAGCGCCACGCCGACCGTCCAGAGCGACGCCGCGAGAAACGAGAGCATTCCGCCGACGAGGAGCGTGGCGAGCGCGCGCTCGCCGCGGGCGGGAAACTCGACGGCGTCACCGAGCATTCGTGTCGGAGTTCGAAAAGCGCCGGTATAAATCCCGCTACTCGTCGAGGATCCGGCTGCCGCCGGGCGGGAGGAAGTGTGCGATCAGGTCGGGGCTCGCGACCCGTCTGACGAACGTCGTGTCCGCGAAGCGTTCCCTGAACTCCCGGTAGATCCGCTTCGCGACGTCGTTGCCCGCGTACCGGCCGGGCTCGATCCTGATCGACGTCTCGGCACGCTCAGTGATCGGTGCGGGCGGACCGCCGATCACCCGCGTCGTCGGCTCGCACTGGATCCCGACCGCGACGCCCACGGGCGTGTCCTCGTAGTACGTCCGCTCGCCGCGGATCACGAACGAGCCCTTCTCGACGAACTCGCCGCTCTCGGGCGTCTTCGAGACCTGGTCGGGCGAGACCGCGTAGACGTCGCCCGCGAAGTGCCCGTCGCGCCAGACCGAGGAGTACGACACCGCGAACTGGGCGGCCTGCTCCAGCGAACGCTCCGGGAAGTCGACCTCCCTGGAGG
>SKXI01000047.1 GCA_007128515.1 Halococcaceae archaeon
CAGATGAGCAAGGTCTCGGTCGTCGGCTCCACCGCCGTGATGGAGCGGGTGATCGAGACCGTCCACGACCTCAGACTCGTCCACCTCGCCGACTACGACGACTCCTGGGAGGGCTTTTCCCCCGGAACGCCGGTCGAGGGCTCGGAGGCACTCTCGGAGACGCTCGTCACCGTGCGCTCGATCGAGAGCATCCTCGACGTCGAGGAGGAGGACGCCGGACCGAAGCGTGTGATCGACGAGGGCGAGCTCGACGACGAGATCGAGCGAACACGAAACCGCGTGAACGAACTCGACGACCGACGTGCGGAGCTGCGAGAGGAGCTTCGACGGGTCGAGGACGAGATCGGCTCGGTGAAACCGTTCGCCCGCCTCGGGATCGACCTCGACCTGCTGTCGGGCTACGACTCGCTCGACGTCGAGGTCTATCGCGCACGGCCGGCCGAGGTCGAGGCGGCGCTCGCCGAGAGCGAGGAGATAGAGGCGTTCGAGACGTTCTCCGAGGGGGACGTCGTCGCGGTCTTCGCCACCCCCGGCCAGGAGGGCGTGATATCGGACGCGCTCGTCGGCGTCGAGGTCTCGGCGCTTTCGGTGCCCGACGCCGAGGCGAGCCCGGGCGCCTACGTCGAGGAGTTAGAACACCGCCGCACGCAGCTCGAATCGAAGCTCGCGGGCGTCGAGAACGAGCTGGAGGAGGTGAAACTCGACGTCGCGGGCTTTCTCCTCGCGGTCGAAGAGCAGCTCACGATCGACGTCCAGAAGAAGGAGGTGCCGCTCTCCTTCGCGACGACCGAACGATCGTTCGTCGCCGAGGGGTGGGTGCCGACCGAGCGCTACCCCGAACTCGAGACGGCGCTCGCCGAGGCGGTCGGCGACCGCGTCGTCGTCGAGGAGCTCGAACGGATGGACTACGACGGGCACGCCGAGCCCGTCGCCGCGCCCGAGGGGGGAACGATCGGCGAGCCGACTGGTCCCGAACGGGCGGCGACCGCCGACGGCGGGAGCGAGGGCGAGCGGAAGCAGCCGCGACCGGACGGCGGCGAGGAGACGACGATGCACGACGAGAAGCCGCCGGTCGTCCTCGACAACCCGAAGACGGCCAAACCGTTCGAACTGCTCGTCAACCTGGTGAACAAGCCGAAGTACACCGAGCTCGACCCGACGCTTTTGGTCTTTCTGACCTACCCGCTCGCGTTCGGGTTCATGATCGGTGACATCGGCTACGGCCTGCTCTACATCGCGATGGGGGCGTTCCTCCTTCGCTACGACTCCGAGGCCATACAGGCACTCGGCTGGATCGCGGTCTGGGCCGGCGCGTTCACGACGATCTTCGGCTACCTCTACGACGACGTCTTCGGCGTCCACATGGCGGACGTGGGACTCGGGTTCCTGCCGCTGGCGGGCGTGCTGACGAAGGGGCTCCAGACGACCGAGTGGGCGCTGCTCTGGATCGTGGTGAGCATGCTCTTCGGTATCGTCCACCTCAACATCGGCCTGATCATGGGCTTTCTCAACGAGATGGGCCACGGCGTGAAGGCCGCGGTGCTCGAACGGGGATCGTGGATCCTGCTGATGAACGGGCTGTTCGCCTGGATCTTCAGCCTCCACCTCGCCGGCGAGAAGCCGGAGTTCCTCGTCGGGTCCGAGAGCGTCCTCTTCGAGTTCCTCGGCTTCGCCGGCCTCCCGGAGGTCGTCGGCCTCGTCGGGCTCGCCGCGGCCGCGGTCGGGTTCGTGATGGTCGGCATCGGCGAGGGGATCGCCGGAGTGGCCGAGGCCCCGGCCTGGGCGTTCGGCCACGTGCTCTCGTATCTGCGGATGGTCGCGGTGCTGCTCGCGAAAGGTGGGATGGCGTTCGCGGTGAACGTCCTCGTCTTCGGTAGCTACCCCGACGACGGCTACGTCGAGTTCGGTCTGCCCGGGACCGGCGTGGCCGATCCGGCCAACGCGGACTTCCCCGGGCTGATCTGGATCGGCGTCGAGTCGGGCTCGTTGCTCGTGCTCGCCATCGCGATCGTCGCCGCGATCGCCGTGTTCGTCCTCGGGCACGTCCTGGTCCTGCTGCTCGGCATCACGGCGGCCGGGATCCAGATGATCCGCCTGGAGTACGTCGAGTTCTTCCAGAAGTTCTATCAGGGCGGCGGCGAGGAGTACGAGCCGTTCGGCTACGAACGGACACACACGACCGAGTGAGCCCGCGTTCGGGGCGTCGGCGTTTATAAGCAGCCGGCACGATTCGCCGGGTTGTCACTCGCTGTCATAACCCCGTATTCGGCCGTTTCGACCGTCCTACGCCGGCTTCTTTCAGAAGTTTTATGGGGGCCGCCGAGCCAGATTCGGTCGTTCGGTTACCGGAACCACAGAGAGAACTGCGCAACCCATGACAACAGAACTACTGATGGCCGCGGCCGAGATGACGACGGTACTGCAAAACGAGGCGATGGACCCCGAGACCGCCGAAGCGCTCGCGGTCGGGTACGCCGGTGCGGCGGCTGCGATCGCCGTCGGGCTCGCGGCGCTCGGCGCGGGCTACGCGGAGCGGGGGATCGGCGCCGCTGCAGTCGGCGCGATCGCCGAGGACCGGGACATGTTCGTTCCCGGTATCGTCCTGACCGTGCTCCCGGAGACGCTCGTCATCTTCGCGATCGTCGTGATCTTCCTGGTCACGTAGACCGTTTCTCTCCACCAATGAGCCTGGACACGGTCGTTGAAGACATTCAAGAGGAAGCTCGCGC
>SKXI01000189.1 GCA_007128515.1 Halococcaceae archaeon
CGCGTCGCTTCACCCGTTGCAACGATCTCCTGACCGAACAGCATCAGCACACCGCCACGAGTCGTTGGATCGTGTCCTCTCGTGTGGAGAAGGGCCTGCGCGGCGTGGAAGCAGGCGTAATAGAGCCGGTTGATCACTGCTCCATCGGTGCCACCAGCTTCCCGTAACTTCCGTGCGTCCGACAGTGCGCTTGCTGCATCTCCCGTTCTGCGTACTCGTCCATAGGAGCGACCCTCGGAGCGGACGTTTCGGAGGAACGGCCAGTCCTCGCGTTCCTCGAAATGGGCCCTCGTCTGGAGATGTGGAGTGATCGGAACGCCGTGTTCGAGCCCGATGTCGAACGAGAGCTGGAACAGCTCCTCGGTGTCGTCGGTTCGATCGAGCACGACGAGAACGTCTACGTCCGAGTGTTCCGTCGCCTCCCCCCGGGCCGTGCTCCCGTACAGGATGATCTTCGTGGACGCGAGCGCCGAACCGCTCGGTGACAGCCGCCGCGAACTCCTCGAACGCCCGCTCGCGCTTCGCGGTGGCTTCGCCGCTCATGCTGCTCTTTCGTGCCACGATCGCTTTACCCTTCACGTCGTCCCGCAGGTACGCCGATTGGGGGGAGCCGTCTCCTGTTTCGGCTTCGACTCCCTACTCGAGATCGTTGTCGGGAGAGATAACACGTCGGGGCCCGTTCTCACTCCCGTGAAACACCTCCCGAAGCACCTCCGACCCACGTGGCGCTACCTCGCGGTCGGGATCGAGTCCTGGCCCGACGCGGAGATAGACCGGGGAGCCTTCCAGCGCGAACTCTGGTACGCCGCGGGGAACCTCTACGGCGACGCGGGGAGCGCCGAGGCCGACCTGCGGCTGTTTCACTTCCGGTTCGACGACGGCGATGGCGAGGCGGTCGTCCGAAGCCGGCGGGGACACGAGGGAGAGACCCGGGCGGCGCTCGCCTGTATCTCGACGATCGGGGGCGCTCCCGTCGGTCTGTGGGTGCGCGGGATCAGCGGGACGGTGCGAGGCTGTGAAGAAAAGTATATACGCGGTCGACCGGAAGATCCAGCCGAGACAACGGCCGCGTTCGCGGGCGAGGAGCGACCTGCCGTCGCACGGGGCGATCTGATTGACGTGCGGGTCGACGGCTCGTTCGCGGGGGCGACCGACCTCGATTTCACGGACTAAACTATGCAGGGACAAGCCCAACAGCAGGCGTACGATCGGGGGATCACGATCTTCTCGCCGGACGGACGCCTCTACCAGGTCGAGTACGCGCGCGAAGCGGTCAAACGCGGGACCGCGAGCATCGGAATCAGAACCGAGGGCGGCGTCGTCCTCGCGGTCGACAAGCGGATCCGCTCGCAGCTGATGGAGCGCACGAGCGTCGAGAAGATCCACAAGATCGACGAGCACCTCGGCGTCGCGAGCGCCGGACACGTCGCCGACGCCAGACAGCTCGTCGACTTCGCCCGGCGGAACGCCCAGATCAACCGACTGCGCTACGGCGAGGCGATCGGCGTCGAGACGCTCACGAAGGACGTCACCGATCACATCCAGCAGTACACCCAGATCGGCGGCGCCCGCCCGTTCGGCGTCGCGCTGATCATCGGCGGCGTCGACAACGACGGCACCCCCCGCCTCTACGAGACCGACCCCTCGGGGACGCCGATGGAGTGGAAGGCGCTCGCCGTCGGTGAGAACCGCGGCGAGATCGAGGAGTACCTGGAGGAACACTACGACGAGACGATGGATCTCGACGGCGGGATCGACCTCGCGCTGTCGGCGCTCGCGACGTCGAACGAGGAGGAGGTCGACGCGACGGGCGTCGGCGTCGCGACGATCGACGCCGAGTCCGAACGGTTCATCAAGCTCACCGACGAGGAGATCGAGGAGTACATCGCCGAACTCGACGTCCCAACGGACGAGGACGAGTAGCCGCGGGAAAGCTCTTTTACCGCGCGAGCGGAAGTCCCCGGTATGATCTCGCTTGACGAGGCCGTGACGGCGCGACTCGAGTCACACGGGGCGCGATTCGAAGTGTTGATCGACCCGGACGCCGCGCTGGCGATCAAGCGCGGGGAGTTCGAGGGCGAGCTAGAGGACGTGATCGCCGCGGAGGACGTCTTCTCGGACGCCTCGCGCGGGGACCGCCCGGCGGAGACAGACCTGGAGGACGTCTTCGAGACGACCGATCCGATGACGATCATCCCGGAGGTCGTCAGGCGGGGGGAGATCCAGATCACGGCCGAACAGCGTCGCGAGATGCAAGAACAGAAACGGCGACAGCTGATCACCCGGATCGCGCGCAACGCGGTGAACCCGCAGATGGACAACGCGCCGCACCCACCCGACCGGATCGAGTCGGCGCTCGAACAGGCCGGCTTCCGCGTCGACCCGATGGAACCGGTCGAGGCGCAGGTCGACGACGCGCTCGACGCGCTCAGACCCGTGATCCCGATCCGGTTCGACGAGGTCACGGTCGCGGTACAGGTGCCCGCGGAGCACGCCGGCAGCGCACAGGCCCGGATCAGGGGCTTCGGAGACCTCGAACGCGAGGAGTGGCAGAGCGACGGCTCCTGGGTCGGGGTGCTCACGTTCCCCGCCGGGCTCCAGAACGACTTCTACGACCTCGTGAACGAGCACACGTCGGGCGAGGCAGAGACGCGGATCATCAGGGACGAAGACGAGATCAGCACGCGCTAGCCGCGGTGGAAGCCGACCAGAAAGCCCGCGGTGAACCC
>SKXI01000350.1 GCA_007128515.1 Halococcaceae archaeon
ACGGTCGTCGGTCGTCTACCGTGTAGGCCCATCCGTATCGGTCACGGAGATCCGATGGCCGCTAGATCGTACGCGGTCGGTTGTCCGGACCGCTTCACTACTCCGTATAAGTCCCGACACCGCGAGTCGGAAGACACCCGTGACGTTCACCGACCGACCCATCGACGAGTTCCTCGATAGCGTAGCCTCCCGAGCCGTGGCGCCGAGCGCGGGCGCGGTCGCCGGGGTGAGCGCCGCCTCCGGAACGGCCCTCTGCGAGATGGTCTGTGTCCACACGATCGGAAAGGAGGGCTACGCCGCCGTCGAGGAGGAACTGCGTGAGGTTCGCGAGAACCTCGGGGACGCCCGGACACGGCTGCTAGAACTCGCCGATGCCGACGCGGAGGCAGTCGACCAGTTACGACGAGCGCTCGACCGGGACGGGAACGACGAGGACGCCGGAGCGACCGAAGCGTCGGTACGGCTCGTCGTCGAGATCCCACTGGAGGTGGCCGAGATCTGTCGTGAGGTTCTCGACATCGCGCCGGAGGTGGTCGAGAAGGGGGCGGAGAACGCGAGAGAGGACGGCCTGACGGGCGTACTACTGACGCACGCGGCACTCCAGAGTTCGCTACGCCTGGTCCGAGCCAACCTCGAGGACGTGGGGGACGCCGCGTTCGTCGCCGAGGTCGGAGACCGCGTTCGACGTCTCGAAGCGGACGCCGATCGGGCGCTCGAGCGGGCGTTCTCGGCCGGGGAGTGATACGGTCTGCTGTACCGATCGACCGGCCCAACCGCGACCGTTCTGGGGTCGCGCCGATACCGACTGACAGGGATCGTCCTAGAAGGTCACGACGTTCCCACTCCGGGACCGAGAGACGGGATCCGCTGATCGGCCACCGAGATCCCCGGTTGACTACGATGATCCCTGTGACAGCAGTCCGTACGAGACGCCGACGGTCCGGCTGAACCGGACCGATCATCGAGCGATCCCCGACGTCCGCCCGATCCTCTCGGTCAGTCCCGCGTCGGCGGCGATGGGAGGTCCCCTTCCGGCCCGTGTGGCAGGTCCATCTCCGCCTCCTGATCGAACCCGCCGCCGACGCCACAGCCGCCGCAGTCGCGGCCGACGTCGCCGAAGACGTCCTCGTTCCACTCCGTGACCTCCGGGTGGTCGGGGACCCAGTTCGGGTCGAGGTCGAGGGTCTCGACGTCCCGCTCGACGAGCGCCGCGAGCAGGTCGGTGAGCGCGGCGTAGAAGCCGTCGTCGTGCGCGCTCACCTCGCCGGCGAAGCGCCAGTACCACCGGCCGATGTGGTCCTCGACGAACGTCCGCTGTGCGCCGACGACGACGGCGACGCCTCGGTCGTCGCCGGCCTCCCGGAGCGCCGCCTCCCGCTCGCAGAGGATCGAGAGGAACTCGAGCAGGAGACAGAGGTGGTCCTTCCTGTCGTTCCTCCCCGGCACGATCGAGAGCCCGAACGCATCGTAGAACCCGCCGATGTCGGCGAGTTTGCGGACGTTCGTCATCAGTGGTCCCGGGAGGTAGGTGAGTTCGTACGGCGAGACGGTGATCCCCTCCTCGACGCCGAACAGCGACGCCCACTGCGGGGCGAGCGTCTCGCGCTCGGCGAGGTGCTCGCCGACCGCCTCGGCACACTCGGCCACCGACGGATCGATCGCTCGAGCCGAATCGACGAGCGCATCGGAGAACGCGCCCTCCGCGAGCGCCGCCTCCAGATCGTCGCCCGGTCGCTCGAAGGCGAGCGCGAGCAGCCCGTAGAGGGTCGCCCGGTGGATCGCGGTCTCGGTGTCGCCGGCCTCGATCGCCCGCTCTGTCGCCTCGTCGACCGTTCGCCCCGGTTCGGTCGTCTTCTCGGTGGAGTTCGACGGCCCACCGAGGATGGTGTTCCGGCTCATGATCAGGTCACGTCCAGTCGGTAGACTTCCTGGCCGTCGACCTCGTCGATCCGCTCGCGCTCGGCCGTCGGCTCGGTCACGGGCACGCGACCGACCTCGTCGCCCTCGTAGTAGCCGATACACTCCTCGCCGTCGACCTCGAACTCGGTGATCGACCACTCGGTCGAGCCCATCAGGTTGAGGATCCCCTCCAGTCCGGGGTGGTCGCCGTCGCCGATCGAGCGGTAGGTCTCGATCGCCTCCTCGACGCCGGGGCCGAACATCTGGGTGAGGTAGTCGACCGGCGCGGTGATCGGCGGGATGTAGTAGACGTTCGGTTCGAGGCCGAACTGCGGGTAGAGCGGCAGCGCGAGGCCCTTCTCGTGGACGATGAAGTCCATCGGGTTCACCGGACCCTCGGTCGGGTCGGTCTCGCCCACGTCGTCCGGGTGGTTGATGTAGCCGTGGAGCCGGATCTTGCCCAGACAGTTCTCGAAACACTGCGGGGCCCGTCCCTCCTCGGTCTTCGGGTAGCAGCCGATGCACTTCTGGGAGATACCCTCCGCGGGGTTGAACTGCGCCTTCATGTACGGGCAGGTCTCGTTACAGACCAGCTGTGCCTCGCAGTTGTCCGGGTCGATGAGGACGACGCCGTCCTCCTCGCGCTTGTAGATCGCCTGGACCGGACAGCCGCCGGCACACGCCGCGTACGTGCAGTGGTTGCAGATCCGCGGGAGGTAGAAGAACCAGATCGGGTGGGTCCCCTCGTCGAAGTGGGTGTCCGGCTCCATCTCCTCGCCGGTCGACTCGTCCTCGCCCAGGTTCGGGTAGCGCCAGTCGTCGCCC
>SKXI01000281.1 GCA_007128515.1 Halococcaceae archaeon
GGGACCGGAAATCGGGTCATCGCCGGTGTCTCGTCTGCCATACCCCACCCTCGTCCGGCCGCGGTATAATACTCACCAGAGGCCGGCACGACCGAGCGCGACGAGCGCGGCGTACCCGACGATTCCGGCGACGAAGAGCGCGACCGGGATGAGAAACGGCCCGAACGTCTCGATCAGGGCGTCGACGACCAGCGGGTCCATGGGCAGGGGTTAGGAGGCGGTCCGTATACCGTTGTCCCGCGTCGGCTCCGGTGGGATGCACTCATAATCCCCCCGTTCCAAGCGGGGGCATGTACAAGTACGGCCACATCGGGGCCGCGCTGTTGCTCTACGCGCCGGTTGGGTTTCTCCTCCTCACGTCCGGCCTCGGCGAACTCGCGGTCCTCGGCGGGCTCCTCTCGGTCGCGCTCGCGACGCTCCCCGACGCGGACCACAGCCTGCCGCTGGTCTCCCACCGTGGGATCACCCACACGGTCTACTTCGCGATCGGTGTCGGCGCGGCCGTCGGGGCGGCGGGCTACCTCTCGGCGGACCTCCTCGGGTACGATCCGCTTCTGCTCGCCGCCGCCGGTTTCGGCGTGAGCGCCCTCGCCATCTGCTCGCACCTCCTCGCGGACTCGGTCACCCCGATGGGTATCCGGCCGTTCGCCCCGCTCTGGGGCTGGCACTACTCCGCGAACGTCGTCCCCGCGAAGAACCCGGTCGCGAACCTCCTGCTGCTCGCGACGGGGATCATGGCCGTGACCGTCGCACTGGTGCTCGCCGTCGGGTTCTAGGGGAGCGCCGCGAGGACGTCGTCGATCTCGGCGATCGAGTCGATGACGTGATCCGGTTCGATCGAGGAACGAGCGAGCGCCCGGTCGTCGGTCACGCCGGTCCGGACGAGCACGCTCGTCATCTCCGCACGCTCGCCCATCGCGAGGTCAGTGTCGAGGCGATCGCCGATCACGAGACACCGGTCGAGCGAAGTGCCGAGCGCCGTTCTCACGGCGTCGATCGTCGTCTCGGAGGGTTTTCCCATCATCCGATCCGGTTCCCGTCCGGTGACGCCGGCGACCGCCCGGACGATCGCTCCCGACCCCGGAACGAGTCGGTTCTCCCCCACCGGGATCGTCACGTCCGGATCGGTCCCGACGAACAGCGTCTCCTCGTCGGAGAGCGCGACGAGCGATTCGGTGAGCGTGTCGTAGCTGAACGCCCGATCGATCGACGCGACGAGGACCGCCGCACGCTCCGGGTCCTCCGTGAGGACGAGCCCCTCCCCCCGGAGCTGTGTCTCCAGACCCGACTCGCCGATCACGTAGATCGTCTCCGCCGGGTGCTCGGCGGCGAGGTACGTGGCCGTGATCGATCCCGCGGTGAGCAGGTCCTCGAAACCGACGTCGAAGCCGAGGCGACGAAGCCGCTCCGCGTACGCCTCCTGCGTCTCGATCGGGTTGTTCGAGACGAACAGCGTGTCGATGCCCGCTTCGTGGAGTCGCGAGACGGCGTCGATCGCGCCCGGGATCACCGTCTTCCCGCGGACGACGGTTCCGTCGACGTCGATCACCGCTCCTCTCATACGGACCACCGTGAGTCGTTTCCCGAGCGACCGCGGTAAGATTCGCGGTCGCTCCGGTACACGGTCACGGTCGTCCGTATCACGCCGGGTTCCACGGTGCCTCCTCGAAGTCGACCAGCCGCCGCCGGTCCTCCAGCGCGTCGATCTTCTCGATGTCGCCCGACTCGAGTTCCTCCGCGAGCGAGAGCGCACGATAGTTCTCCGCTATGTGCGCGCCGCGGGCCTTCGGGATCGGGTAGAGCCCCCTCTCGATCGCCCACGCGAGGGCGACCTGTGCCGGGGTCGCGTCGTGACGCTCGGCGACGTCGTTGATCTCCGGGACCTCGAACACCTCCCCTTTCGCGATCGGCGAGTAGGCGACGAGGTGGTGGCCCTCGTCCTCCGCGAACTCCCGGAGTCGTTCCTGTGGGAGCAGCGGGTGACACTCGACCTGGTGGGCGAAGATCGGCGCGTCGAGTTCGAGACGCGCCTCCTCGAGCTGGTCGATCCGGAAGTTCGACAGCCCGACGTGCTCGATCGTCCCCCGATCCCGGAGCTCGTCGAGCGCGGGGAGCGTCTCCTCGGGATCGTAGGTGTTGAGCGGCCAGTGGACGTACAGCAGGTCGATCGTCTCCACGCCGAGTTTCTCACGGCTCGCCTCGGTGCTCTCCAGGACGTCCTCGTAGGCGAGGTTCGCGGTCGAGAGCTTCGTCGCGACGAACAGCTCCTCGCGGTCGGCGGAGGCGCTCTCGATCGCGTCGCCGACGAACGCCTCGTTCCCGTAGCCCTGGGCGGTGTCGACGTGGCGGTAGCCGACGTCGATCGCCCGTTCGACGCTCTCCGTACACTCTTCCGGGTCCTCGAGGTCGTACGTGCCGAACCCGAGTCGTGGGAGGTCGATCGCCATAGCTGCAGGTGGGCCATCCAGGACGAAAACGGCTGGGGTTTCGGTAGCGAGCGGAAACGGTTAGCACCCCCGGACGAGAGTCACCGGTATGTCCGGCATCGTCTTCTTCGCGACCGAACGCCACGACTCGGTAGTGCGGTTCTACCGCGATCACCTCGACGCGACCGTCTGGCTCCGCCAGACCGACTGCACGATCCTCGAGCGCGAGGGCTTTCGCTTCGGTTTCTGTTCGCGCGAGTCGGCGGAGACGTGCGGTATACTCACCTTCGTCGAGGA